>JBEPXF010000039.1:0-15165 GCA_041642075.1 Fodinibius sp. | reverse complement strand
GGCGGGGCTCATTGCCTTTATGGGATATGATGGAGGTGTTTATCTTATGGGCTGGACCGGTGGATATGTACTGCTTGCTTTATTATTGGCTCCTTACCTTAGAAAATTCGGAAAATTTACCGTCCCTGACTTTATTGGAGATCGTTATTATTCAAACGTAGCACGAACGGTAGCCGTTATTTGTGCGGTTGTTGTTTCTTTTACTTATGTAGCGGGACAGATGAGAGGGGTGGGCGTTGTTTTTGCCCGTTTCCTTGAAGTATCAATCAATACTGGTGTGTATATTGGAATGATAGTGGTTTTCTTTTACGCTGTATTGGGCGGAATGAAGGGTATTACCTATACGCAGGTCGCCCAGTATTGTATTCTTATTTTTGCCTACATGGTCCCAGCCTTTTTTATCTCTTTTCAGCTAACGGGTAATGTAATACCTCAAATTGGGTTTGGAGGTACGCTTGCCGACGGCTCGGGGACTTACCTATTGGAGAAGTTGAACCAACTGCATGTGGAGCTGGGTTTTGCGGAATATACGTCGGGGACAAAATCTACCATTGATGTTTTTGCTATTACTTTGGCGCTTATGGTGGGGACGGCAGGACTCCCCCACGTCATTGTTCGCTTTTTTACGGTTCCTAAAGTTCGGGACGCTCGGATGTCGGTAGGATATGCCCTTCTTTTTATTGCTATTCTTTATACAACAGCTCCGGCTATTTCCGCTTTTGCCAAGACTAATCTTATAAAAACCGTTTCTGAGGAAGAGTATTCTGAAGTACCGGCATGGTTTCAAAATTGGGAACAAACCGGTTTGTTAACTTTTGATGACAAAAATGACGATGGAAAGATTCAGTATGTGGCTGATGAGGGAAGAAATGAACTTACCATTGACCAGGATATTATGGTTTTAGCAAATCCGGAGATAGCGAATTTGCCTAACTGGGTTATTGCATTAGTCGCGGCAGGAGGACTTGCTGCAGCCCTTTCTACGGCTGCGGGTCTGTTGCTGGTTATTTCTACCAGTATATCGCATGATTTGATTAAGAAACAGATTATGCCGGAAATTACGGAAAAAGGGGAGCTTATCTGGGCCCGGATAGCCGCTGGATTTGCAGTCGGAGTCGCGGGCTATTTTGGGATTAATCCCCCGGGCTTTGTGGCAGCAACTGTTGCCCTGGCTTTTGGGCTGGCCGCTGCTTCTTTCTTTCCGGCTATCCTGTTGGGAATTTTTGACAAGCGAATGAATCGTCAGGGGGCAATCAGCGGAATGATAGTAGGAATGCTTTTAATGCTATTCTATATGATTAAATATAAGCTGGGTAGTTTCGGTGGTGGCGGTGAAGAGGATTGGTGGTTTGGAATTTCTCCGGAAGGATTTGGCTCGATAGCTATGATGGTCAATTTAGCCGTAGCTATAACCGTATCCAGAATGACTAAGAAGCCTCCGCAAAAAATACGGGATCTGGTGGATAAGATCCGATATCCTCAGGAAGCTGTGGAGGAGTAGCGAAATTATTTTTGTGTGAGCATATTCCATTATGCCAGTTTTTCCGAGAAGAATGTAAGAGGTAAAAAAGAAACGTAAAAAATTATGTAAAACTTGATTATCTCTCTGAATTATGTAACATACGGCTTAAAGAGAAAATGAATAACTAATTATAATTGAATTAGGAAAAAATTATGAAGGAGCATACGATTAGTTCTTTTGAGGATTACAAAAAAGTTTACCAGAAAAGTATTGAAGAACCGGAAGAATTTTGGGCTGATTATGCAGAAACCTTTGACTGGCATGAGTCTTGGGATAAGGTACAGAGTGGTAGCTTTGAAGATGGAAATATTAAGTGGTTTGAAGGTGGTAAACTGAATATCGTTGAGAACTGCCTGGACCGTCATCTTGAGAAAAGGGGAGATAAAACGGCTTTTATTTTTGAACCCAATCAGCCGGATGCCCTTAAGCGTACTATTTCTTATAAGACACTTCATGAAGAAGTGTGCAAGTTTGCGAATGTTTTGGAATCAAAAGGAATAGAGAAAGGCGACCGGGTAGCTATTTATATGGCGATGACCCCGGAACTGGCTATTGCCGCTTTAGCTTGTGCCCGTATTGGAGCGGTTCACTCTATCGTATTCGCTGGTTTTTCTGCGCAGTCGCTGGCTGATCGTATTCAGGATTGCGATGCTAAGATGCTGATTACCAATGATGGACTTCGGCGCGGAAATAAGTTGGTTCCTCTTAAAGAAATTTCGGACGAGGCCCTGGAAAATTGTCCCACTATTGAAAGTGTAATTGTATGTCAGCATGCAGATAACGAGATTGAATGGGAAGAGGGAAGAGATGAATGGTGGCACTTGTTGATGCGCAATGTTTCCACCGAACATGAAGCAGTTCCCATGAATGCTGAAGATCCGCTGTTTATCCTGTATACCTCCGGATCTACAGGCAAGCCGAAAGGTCAGGTTCACACATGTGGAGGATATATGGTGTATACCAGTTATACCCTTCGAAATGTATTTCAGATTGAAGAAGATGATGTATACTGGTGCACGGCCGATGCCGGATGGATTACGGGACACTCTTATATTATTTACGGTCCTTTGTTGAATGGAGTATCGGGCATTATTTTTGAAAGTACACCGACCTATCCCGATCCGGGCCGGCTTTGGGAAGTTGTCGAAAAATATGATGTGACCCATTTTTACACAGCTCCAACGGCTATCCGGGCTCTGATGAAAGAGGATATTGATTATGTGCACCGCTACGATCTGAGCTCCCTGAAGGTACTGGGTACAGTGGGTGAACCAATTAACGAAGAGGCGTGGCACTGGTACGATGAAGAAATTGGTAATGGAGAATGTCCCATTGTGGATACGTGGTGGCAGACGGAAACGGCGGGTATTATGATTTCACCATTAGCTGGTGTAACTCCAACCAAACCCGGATTTGCTACATTGCCTCTACCGGGTATAGAACCTGCCCTTTTAGATGACGACGGTAATGAGATTACCGAAACCAAAGCACAGGGCAATTTGGTGATTTCTAAGCCTTGGCCTGGGGTTACGAGAGGTATCTGGGGTAATCATGAACGCTATATGGAAACTTATTTTAATAAATTCCCCGGGTACTATCTTACAGGTGATGGCTGCCGACGCGATGAGGATGGATATTATCGTATTACCGGTAGGGTAGATGATGTACTGAATGTATCCGGACACCGCTTGGGTACTGCTGAAATTGAAGATGCTATTGACGATCATAAGAAAGTGGTGGAATCGGCCGTAGTTGGATATCCACACGATGTGAAAGGAGAAGGCGTTTTTGCATTTGCAATCTGTAATCAGGATATCGACGACCTTGAAGCATTCAAAGAGGAAATCAATGATTTAATTACGGAGACTATTAGTCCGATAGCTAAAGCAGGAAAAGTCCAGATTGTTTCGGGACTTCCAAAAACGCGGTCGGGCAAGATTATGCGCCGAATTCTGCGCAAGGTGGCAGCCGGAGAGGCTGATGACATGGGAGATATATCCACTCTATTAAATCCTGAAGTGGTTGAAGAGATAAAAGAAGGAGAAGCATTCTAAACTGAATAGTCTAGTCTAATTTCTTTTAAACTTTACTATAGCCGGTATCCTAATCAGATACCGGCTTTTATTATGCTATAAAGTAGCCGATAGCCAAGACTATAAAGCTTGTTGATAATAAGAAGAGTCTAAACCGGGTACGTTTTACCAGCGGATGGAAAAGTAAGCCATAGCTATAAGGTTTTTTTTGAAGCCAGCTATAGTAGTGATGTCTGTGTAGTTCTCCCAGTGCCATAGTAACGTGTCCGTGTAAAATAGTTATGGTAAAGGGAAGGGCAAAGAAGAAGGCTCCCGCATAGCTAATATTAGTGGAAATATTCAGGAACTGAGCGATATAAAAAAAGGGCCACGCAAAAAGAAAAAAAAGGGGAAGGATGAGCAGCCAGTTTATAATACTGATGCGTTTAAAATTTTTGGGTTTTAGTTCCGGTTGATTCATAGGATATAGGCAACCAAATAATTCCGGCTTAAATTTGACTGGCTATAAGCATCTCTATTTCCCGGAAAGGCATGTCAAAAAGTTCAGCCAGTGATTTCTTGGTGAGATTTTTTTTATACACATAGGTGCCGTTGCGAAGAGCAGTGTTGCTCCACAGGCATTCTTTAATACCACCTGCATCTCCAATAGCCAGTAAATAGGGGACAAGCACATTATTGAGCGCATAGGTAGCCGTCCTGGCAACATTGGATGGAATATTGGGAACACAGTAATGAATAACATCATGAACGGTATACGTAGGCATGGAATGGGTAGTAGCTCTGCTTGTGGCAATACATCCACCCTGATCAATAACTGTGTCGACAATTACGCTGCCAGCCTTCATATTAGCCACCATAGGCTCACTAACAAGACAGGGCGCACGTTCTCCTTCCTGCATTGCTGCTCCGATAACTACGTCGGCATACTTGAGGGCAGAAGATAGATATTGGTAATTGGCGGTAGCGGTGATAATGCGTCGATCAAGAGCATTTTCGAGATGGCGGAGCCGTGCCAGATCGTTATCCATAACAAAGACCTGGGCACCATACCCAAGGGCAGTTCGTGCGGCATATTCTGCGGTAATGCCAGCTCCCAGAATGACGACCGTAGCGGGAGGAATACCTGAAATACCGCCCAACATGATTCCCTGTCCGCCTTCTCCCTTCTCAAGGTGGTGTGCTCCAATTTGAACCGCCATTGAACCGGTAATCTCGTGCATCATACGCACGATCGGAAATTCTTTGTCTTCTCCTTTAATAAACTCAAAACCGATAGCCGTAATACACTTATTGATAAGAGTATCAATAAATTCTTCTGTAGCATTGCCCAGGTGAAGGGCAGATAGTAATATGTGATTATTATCGAGCAGTTCGAGTTCTTCCTGGGTGGGGGGAGCTACCTTAGCGATCAAGTTAGCTTTCTTATATACCTCTTCTACACTATAAGCTACTTCGGCACCGGCATCAGCAAATTCCTGATCTGAGAAGTTGGCTTCTACTCCGGCTTCCTGTTCCATAAAAACCTCGTGGCCGTTCGCCTTTAGTATAGAAACGCCTCCCGGTGTTAAAGAAATACGCCGTTCATCGTTGGAGGCCTCTTTTGGAAGCCCTATTTTAAGAGAGATTTTAGATTCAGACTTCATTACTCTTTTTTCTAACGTCTGAATGCCAATTTGTTCAGTTTTAAGTGGTTTAATATCCATAAAATAGGGTTTGGGCAGAAATGTTAGACCCAATAATTTAATCTTCGTAGATACAGTAAGCAAAATATCAATTAATAATTGAGAATGCAGAATTATGAGTTTAAAACCAAGTCCAAATAAATGTCGTAATCCAATTCCTGGTATATAATGAGTATTCGACCCAAAAAGAGTTTAGGACAGCATTTTCTGAAAGATGAAAATATTATACATAAAATAGTAGAAGCCATCCCGGCTCAAAAAGGTGATCGCGTTATTGAAATAGGAGCTGGCACTGGAGCACTTACCAGTGTATTAAGTGATCGATTTAGCGATGTGCTGGCCGTGGAGCTTGATGAGCGTGCCGTGGAGGTCTTGGAACAAAGGTTTGAAGAGATAGAGATATACCAGCAAAATGTGTTGGATTTAAATTGGGATGAAGTCTCTATCGGTAATAAAAGGACTCATGTTGTAGGTAATTTACCTTATTATATCACCAGCCAAATTCTATTTTCATTGCTTGAAAACCGTTCGGTACTTGCAGATGCTATTTTGATGATGCAAAAAGAAGTGGCAGAGCGATTGATTGCCGATATTCGCACAAAAGATTATGGTATCTTAAGTGTTCAAACCCAACTGATGAGTACGCCTGAAATACTGTTTCCCGTATCCCGGCACTGTTTTAATCCTCAGCCTAATGTGGACAGCGCAATGGTGAAGCTTACCTTTGATAAAGAGAAGCTGAGCTGCAGTGACAAGAATCTTAAAACCGTAGTTCGTACCGCATTTAATCAGCGCCGTAAAAAATTAAGTAATGCTCTAAAGCCGCTTATTCCTAAAGACCAGCTGCCCGATGGATTTGATTTCGATAAACGGGCTGAAGCATGGGCGCCCCCTATATATGAAAAGTTGACAGACTATTTTGAGCGGAATGGCATTTTGACCTGAAAAATCGGCTACCAATTATTTTTTCAAAATAAATATTCTTTGTGAACCACCCTGAGAGGCTTAAATCTATCTTCAAAAAGCAACTTAAAAATTAAATGGCAGTCAATGAGAGTTTGGTATGGTACTTGCTTCTCTATTAACCTAATATAAGAAGCATATTTTTAGTACGAGTTTACAAAAAGTATTACCAGCATTTTATGCTGATGATAAATTTCAACTTCAACTATTAACTTAAATTGTAGGAGTCATACTTATGGCTAAATCTAAAATCAAACCGTTAAGTGATCGCGTTTTGGTTCAGCCAGAACCTGCTGAAGAAAAAACTAGTTCCGGAATTATCATTCCCGATACGGCTAAAGAAAAGCCGCAGGAAGGAACAGTTGTTGCTGCAGGTCCCGGTAAAGTAGAAAACGGAACCAAGATTGATATGTCGGTAACAGAAGGTGATAAAGTGCTCTATGGCAAATATTCAGGTACGGAAATTACACTGGATGGTGAAGAGTATCTGATCATGCGTGAAGCCGATATTCTTGGAATCGTTGACTAAGCATTTCCTTTTACACAAAATTAAATTACAAAATCTTAAAAATTAATAGACAACTATGTCAGCAAAACTAGTTCATTATGATATGGAAGCACGTGACGCTCTCAAGCGTGGCGTTGACAAGCTTGCAAATGCTGTCAAGGTTACCTTGGGTCCGCGTGGACGTAACGTAGTAATTGAAAAGTCATTTGGATCTCCTACCGTAACTAAAGATGGTGTAACGGTAGCAAAAGAGATTGAGCTCTCCAACAAGCGCGAAAATATGGGTGCTCAGATGGTTAAGGAAGTTGCTTCTAAAACCAGTGATAATGCTGGTGATGGAACAACAACAGCTACGGTACTTGCGCAATCTATCATTCAAACCGGTTTAAAAAATGTTACGGCCGGTGCTAATCCGATGGAATTGAAGCGTGGTATTGATAAAGCTGTTAAAGCGATTGTGGTAGAGCTTCGCAATCTCAGCAAGCCGGTAGGAGACAGTCTTGAAAGCATCAAGCAGATTGGTACAATTTCTGCTAACGGTGATGAAGAGATTGGTCAGAATATTGCCGATGCTATGGAAAAAGTCGGTAAAGACGGTGTCATTACGGTTGAAGAAGCCAAAGGTACCGAAACCTACCTTGAAACAGTTGAGGGTATGCAATTCGATCGCGGATATCTGTCACCTTATTTCGTGACCGATTCCGAAAATATGATAGCGGAAATGGAAGAGCCTTATATCCTGATCTTTGACAGTAAGATCAGCAATATGAAGGATCTGCTTCCTATCCTGGAAAAAGTCATTCAAACCAGCAAGCCACTGCTGATTATCGCTGAAGATATTGAAGGCGAAGCACTGGCTACCCTGGTTGTTAATAAACTCCGCGGTTCTCTCAAGATAGCTGCTGTTAAGGCACCAGGATTTGGTGACCGACGCAAGCAGATGTTAGAAGACATCGCTATCCTGACCGGCGGTACGGTTATATCCGAAGAACGTGGTTATAAGCTTGAAAACGCTACACTCGACTTCTTGGGTACAGCTGACCGTGTGAACATCACCAAAGATGATACTACTGTTGTTGGTGGAAAAGGAGATGACAACGACATCAAAGGACGAGTAAATCAGATTAAAGGTCAGATCGAGAGTACTTCTTCTGATTATGATCGTGAAAAACTTCAGGAACGTCTTGCCAAGCTCAGTGGCGGTGTAGCCGTACTGAACATTGGCGCTGCTTCTGAAGTTGAAATGAAAGAAAAGAAAGCTCGCGTTGAAGACGCTCTGCACGCTACCCGCGCTGCAGTTGAGGAAGGTGTTGTAGCAGGTGGTGGCGTTGCGTTGCTGCGTGCTCAGAATGCTCTTGATAACCTTGAAGCTGAAAATCCTGATCAAGAAGTTGGATTTAGTATCGTCCGGCGTGCCCTTGAACAGCCGCTTCGAACAATTGCGAATAATGCCGGAGCTGAAGGATCTATTGTGGTCCAGAAGGTGCTTGAAGGAAAAGATTCCTTTGGTTACAACGCTCGTACTGAACAGTACGAAGACCTTGTTGAAGCCGGAGTTATTGATCCTACAAAAGTTACCCGAACGGCACTCGAAAATGCCGCTTCTGTTGCCGGCCTTATGCTGACAACTGAAGCCCTTATCTCTGATAAGCCTACTAAAGGCGATGATGACGATGATAATGGTGGCGGCCCTGGCGGAGGCGGTATGCCTGGCGGAATGGGCGGCGGAATGCCCGGAGGCATGGGCGGAATGGGCGGCATGATGTAAACCGGCCCCTTTCTATTCAATGCCTTGCGGAATTAACCGCACTGTAATTATTAAAAGCCTCACTCTCTATTTCGAGAGTGGGGCTTTTTTATTTAAATATGACCCTTTTGGATAGTCATTTTCGTATTACATACTGATTGATGTTAAATGTATACAAAGAATAAAATGACTATGACAATGAATAAGAGAAGCTGTTTTAAAGGGATAATATTGGTGTTATTAGCGCTACTAATACAGAACTGTGCATCCACAAATGAGGCTACTATACCCAGAGGATGGACCTACAACTTAAATTGGGAAAACTACAATAGTGCAGAAGTTACGCAATCCGATTATCTTATTGTTCAAAGTAAGGAGGATATGGTATTATTGGATGGGAATGACGGACGTATTGTAGTAGATGATATACGTGAGAGGGGAGGTTTATTCTCAGAGATTGGCCGTGATTTTAAAGAGCAAGTTAAAGAGGACCTGCTCGTGAGTCAGCGGGTGAATATTAAATATTTTCATAAGGAACTGCCACAGTTGGGTACAATATTGCTATTTAATCAGGTAGAGAAAGGAGATCAGGTGCAAAGTTACGACCTCAAAACTGGTGAAGAAAAATGGTCGTCTACTTCATATGTATGGAATCTGGATAAATACAAGGATATTGCAAATATTGCTATTAATGAAATAATGGAAGGTAGTTTAGAAGCTAAGGGGATGTCTGCCGTTGCCCTTCAAACAAGGTTGATTCAAAGTATGATTCAGGAAGTACCAGAAAAAGATGCTTTTCTATTTCGAACTGTTGAAAAACTCTATCTAATCAATCATGAGACGGGAGAGGTGCTTTGGGAAAATGAAGCGATGGCTGGCACTGGCATTGCAGCAGTAAACTATCTGCCACAGAGCAACCAGCTTTTAATTGCAAGCAGTATGTCGGGGCTTCGCGATGTACTCGAAAATGCCAATGAACAGCAGGAGTTGAAGCAGCTTATTCTTGTGGATGCCAATAACGGAGATATGGAATGGAAATCGGAGTACCAGGGACGCAGTGAGCAAGTGAAAAACATTGCGGTCAAAAATAAAAAAGTGCATTTGAATTTCAACGGTGGATCGATGGAAGTCTTTGACTATTCGAGTGGTAAACGTATTTGGGGCACACGCGACGGATCGCTTGAAGGGAATACCAAAGTAGCCAGTTTTACCGGTGATTATAATCTGATGGAGACGATTGAAACTGCTAATCCACAATTTGATGGAGAACACCTGTATGCTGTGAATCCAAAAGATGTTAAAGCAGTAGGTTTGCCTGACAAGCGACTTCAGAAGTTTGATTATGCAACGGGAGAAATACTGTGGGATGTTGAGCTGGAAAAAACCACGGATATTCGGGACATGCTTCTGCGGGATGATAAAGTAATTATACGCCTGTCCTCCCAATTACCTGATACAATGTCAGGAAATGTTTCAAATATATTAGGTGGTGTAAAAGATTTAGGATTCTATGCTTTTAATAAAGAAGATGGAACGCTTGATTGGCAGCTTAGTGAACCATTTGAAAATCATGTAACCAATGTTGTGTATGGAGAAAATAAAGCTTGGGCGGGAGGTGAAGAGTCTCTATATAAATTTAGCCTCGACGATGGAACCATCTTAGCCGATTCTTCTTATGAAGATTATGAAATAGGAGAAATAAAATATATTCATGATTCCGGAGATAAGCTCGTTTTGGTAGGCTTTAAAGGTATGGCAATAGTAGAAAAAGAAAATTTGACTACGCTATTCAGTGAGTCACCAAGTGGGCGATTGGCTAATTACGAGATAAACGATCGTTTTCTTATTGTAAAGATGAGGCGATTGTTATCCGGGCAGGAAAATCTTTATGTATATAATCTTACCGGAGCCTCATCAATTACGAACTTTACATTAACTCCGCCGGAAAAGAATGTCGGAGGGATACTTGGCGGTAAAGGGTATTATCCCACGGAAGATTTTAAACAACTGATTACGATTACCGAGGGAGGAATAGAAAGTTACGAAGTGTACTGATCAACTTTCTTTTAACCTTTAACCTATGAGGAGCCGCTATTTAGGTGGCTCCTCTTTTTTTATGCTATCTTGCAGCAGCTGTTTGGTTCTGCTCAATTTCATTGGCTAAAGCCAGTACTGCATCAGCATAAAGACCGCTGGGATTGTACCGTAATACAGAAGTTCGAAGGTCGTTGGTACGCTTTTGAAAATGTGCCAGATAATTAGCAACTGACATGATATTATTATCCATGTCAAAAATATCGTCTCCAACGAACCACTTATTCAAAGAGTAGGGGATGAATTGAGCAGAAGACATCGCACCAGCATAGCTAGATTTTAAATCAAAAATATCAATATCGTGACGTTTGGTAAAATCAAGCAGTTCAATTAACTGGGCTTTTGCAAAATCAGCACGATACCCCACAGCATACATAGAGACATAGGCATTGAAGGGATTATAACTGCCAATATTCTGCCCGAAATCTGACTCAATGCCGATGATAGCCGTAATAACATATTTGGGAATCCCGTATTGTTGTTCGGCCTTTTGAAGCTGATCGGAATGTTCTTGCATAAAGTTTACAGCCCGTTTTTTCTTTTCCTCAAAGCCCAGGATCTGTTTATATTCTTCCAAGTCAATTGATTTGCGTTCTGCGGAACGTTTAAATCGCTGATCAATTTCTTCATATATTTCAAAACGCTCATCTTGAAACAAATGGGCTGTTTGATATTCCTCTTCCTGAAAAATCTCAATGAGATTCGTCAGTGATTGACTGTATTTGGAGTGGGTAGAAGCTGTATCATCAAGAGCTGAAGAAACAGCGGTGTCTGCAATGGTTCCGTGAACATGAATAGAATGGGCTCCACTAATATTGAAACCCAAAAGCAGGATGATCCCACTAAAAAGTATAATTTTTAATATAGAAAGTAAGTTTGTCATAATGATTTTCCCCAGCCTAACGCAATTGGTTATATGTATATAATAGAATTAATTTTCCGGATTTTCCAGTTCGGGTTGTTTCCCGCGGTAATGTGTTGCCACATTAATGCCTAGTATTTCAAAACGTTCAAATTGGGTTTGTAGTCGCTGCCAGAAATGTTTCCAGTCCCTTTTTTCGTTGGGAGACCAGGTAACCTCCGACAGTGCTGATGCACGCGGATAAGCCATATATTCAACTTTTTCCGGGGAGTGCATGTATTCCGTCCATACATTTCCCTGTGCCCCTAATATATACTTTGCTTCTTCTTCTGTTAGTTCTTCTGGTATGGGTTCGTAGGAGTACGTTTTTTCTAATGTGGTAAATCCACCGAAAGCCAGCGGCTCAGAATCGGGAGTAGCTTGGTAATGGTCCAGATAGAGGTGTGATCCTGGCGTCATAACCACATCATGATGTTGTTTAGCTGCTTCAATCCCTCCTTGAATGCCTCGCCAGCTCATTACTGTTGCGTTGGGGGCTAGCCCTCCTTCCAATATCTCATCCCAACCGATAATTTGTCGTCCATGTTCGTTCAGAAATTCCTCAATACGGGTAATAAAATAGCTTTGAAGTTCGTGTTCATCTTCCAGTCCTTCACGTTCAATAACTTGCTGGGCTAACTCACTGTTTTCCCACTGGGTTTTGGGTGCTTCATCTCCGCCGATATGGATGTATTCACTGGGAAATAGTTCCATTACTTCAGTAAGTACATTCTCGAGAAAGGTAAAGGTCTCTTCACTGGGACAAAAAATATCTTCAAATACTCCCCAGGTTGTTTTAACTTTATAATCTTTATCTAGGCATCCTAACTCCGGATAAGCTGCCAATGCAGCCGAAGCGTGTCCGGGAAGTTCAATTTCGGGTATTACCGTAACCTGTTTCTTCTGTGCATAAGCAACGATTTCGCGCACTTCATCTTGGGTATAGTAACCGCCGTAGCGTTCGCCGTCGTAAATATCTGAGCCATAGTGCCCGACAAGCGTAGAATCTCTCCAGGCTCCGACTTCGGTTAATTTGGGATACTGCTTGATTTCAATGCGCCAGCCCTGATCTTCCGTCAGATGCCAATGGAAACGGTTCATTTTATGCATGGCAAGCAGGTCGATATAACGCTTGATAAAGTCAACTGGGAACAGGTGTCGTCCCACATCCAGGTGGAGCCCCCGGTAGGCAAAACGCGGATAGTCCTCAATTTTTACGGAAGGGATCGTCCATTTAGTATCCTGGGGCACTAAGGTATAGTCCATTTGGTAAATTTGTGCAGGCAGAAGTTGCAGCAGTGATTGCATTCCGTAAAATAATCCAGTGGATGTAGATGCCGTCAGTGAAGTTTCAGTGTCAGTTACGCTTAAGTGATATCCTTCCTTGTGATCGATTGTTTTTTTATCGATAGACAGTGAAATAATATTCTTCGAATACTGATCGTCATTTATATCTGCAAGCGTTAGATCGTAACCGGTGGCGGAATCAATGGCTTTTTTAAGTTGTTGGCCGATATTTTTTATCTCTTCATCGGCAAGATCAGCCCTAATAACAGTGTTTTGTTCCAGGTTAAAAGTTCCTTCCTGTACTTTCATTGAAACCGGTTCCGGAATAATAGAAATACTGTCACTATTTTGTGCGTGAATGGTATTTCCGGAAAATATGCCAATTAATAAGAGAACGAACACTACTTGGAGACATTCTATAAAGCAGTTATAATTACTTGTCATCGTTTTATCTATGTCTTTAAAATATACTTTTTTAAACTGTTTAATTAGATTTGTACAGACCTATTTCAGTGAGTGCCGGCCGAGCCGAAAATGCTTCAAGATCAATTCGAACCGAGCTGGCAGTTGTTTCATCCAGCTGCAGGATGCGCTTATAACCGATGGTTTTTTCATCAGCTACTTTCTGCCACTCACCATTATTTCGGATGGAAACACTGAACTTGGATATGCGCTGCCCAATCGGAATAAATTCCTGTAAAGAGAGCAAATTAAAGGTGACAGGAGTATCAAAATTTAGGGTCAATGAAGGCTGATTATCTTCTTCCGAGGCGATCCAGAAGTTTTCCCAATTTTCATCAATAACTTGATCGGCGGGATACCGTTCACCTGCACTGCTGCTCTCCACTGTAGCCTTCAGAGCCAGATTGTTATCGAATAAGGTGTGCAGAGTATCGGAGAAAGCATACAAGCGATCAATATCCGTTTGATGGAATTGTCCGGTTGTATCGGGGGGAATATTCAGTAGCAGCGTGCAGTTTCTTCCCACTGATTTCATATATATTTCAGTAAGATCTGCTACCGTTTTTACTTCATCATCTTCTTCCGGATGATAGAACCATCCCGGTCGGATAGAGACGTCACATTCTCCCACTACCCAATCGGATCCTCCTTGTTCTCCACTGTTAAGATAATCAGTCTGTCCTGCCTGACCGATTTCCACGGAATCCCGATCAATCGTTGACCAGTTCGTACGTCCTGCAAATCCGTGTTCATTGCCAATCCAGCGGATATCTGGACCTTCATCCGAAAAGATAAGCGCATCTGGCTGCAATTCGCGTACCATTGACCACCACCCATTAAAATCATAATCCATGTCTTTGGCTCCTTCTCCTTTGGCTCCGTCAAACCAGATTTCCGAAATAGTTCCATAATTTGTAAGGAGTTCACGGAGCTGGTTCAAATAGAACTCATTGTATTCAGAGGTACCGTAACTTTCTTCGTGCATATCCCATGGCGAAAGATAGACCCCAAAATCCAATCCATATTTTTCACAGGCTTCGGAAACTTCTGCTACAATATCACCCTCACCATTTTTATAGGGACTGTTCGCGATATCGTGATCGGTATACTCACTGGGCCAAAGAGAAAAACCATCGTGATGTTTTGCTGTTAGTATTAATGTTTCAAACCCTGTTTCGCTAAGGGTTTTAGCCCATTGGTCAGCATCGAAGTTAGTGGGATTGAACAGTTCAGGATCCTCATCTCCGGTGCCCCACTCCCGGTTGGTAAAGGTGTTAATTCCAAAATGAACAAAAGCGACCTTCTCTTTTTGTTGGTATTGAATTTGTTGAGCAGTAGGTCTTACCTCATCCGGAGAAATACCCGGCCATTCGGATGAGTTATTTCCATCCTGGCATCCCAAGATTGTGATGAATAATAGGCTTAAAAAAACAAAAAGAAAGTTATTTTCTTTCATTCCGTAATTAATTATTTGTGGGGTTGTTTTGTTATTGGTTATTTATAATACTGAATTTGCAGAAGTTTGCAAATAGGGAGTTGGTTTTGATTAAAAAAATACGTTTGTTTTTTTTGAAGTTCGGATTTTAAAATCAGTAATATTAAGATGATTCTTTTACAAATACAGATTGTTTAACTATGGAACTTGCAACAATTGATTGGGTAATGATTGGAGCCTATATGCTCTTTTCATTAGTAATTGGAATTATTGTGGCCCGCAAAGCCGGTAAAAATTCGACACAATTTTTCGCGGCCGGTAAAAATATGCCATGGTGGCTATTAGGTATCTCAATGGTTGCAACAACTTTCTCAACTGATACTCCCAACCTCGTTGCCAATATTGTTCGGACCGATGGCGTTGCAGGTAACTGGGTTTGGTGGGCTTTTCTTCTTACAGGAATGCTTACGGTATTTGTTTATGCCCATCTTTGGAAACGTTCGGGTGTACTCACAGACGTTGAGTTTTATG
>JBEPXF010000038.1:0-15202 GCA_041642075.1 Fodinibius sp. | reverse complement strand
TTGCGAAGGCTTTAGGAGCAAAAAAACTAATTATTTCCAATGCTGCCGGGGCTATTAATACCTCCTTTTCAGTAGGTGACCTCATGGTAATTGAAGGGGTAATACGTAATAACTTATCTATTGCTCCCCGGGGACATAAACAACATCGGTTTCTGCACCATCAGCATGTGGATAGAGTCCGAAAATTAGCCGCCCGTTTGGGATTGGTTACCCAGGAAGGCACCTATATGTATGTAACCGGCCCGAATTACGAGACCAAAGCCGAGATTCGAGCTTTCAGAACAATGGGTGCTGATGCTGTGGGGATGTCCACCGCGACCGAACTTTTCGAAGCATCACGACTAGAGCTTAAATCTGCAGCCATTTCGCTGATTACGAATATGTCTACCGGCGTTACTGGCGATAAACTCGATCATGAAGAGGTTAAGGCAGCCGCAGATGCGCGAAAGGAAGATTTTGCAAAACTAGTTAAAGTACTCATCCAAAAATTCTAATAGTACAGAACCTGATCTCATTACAGCGATCGCTTTTGGTTGCCATATTTCTCTAAATATTGATCTAGCTTTAGCTTACGGCGAGTACTTTTACTGGTCATATAGCGAACTTTTCCATAAATAGGGCGCTCCTGCCAAGCCCGATCAAAGCGACCAAATATCCAGAAAATACCCGAATAGCTGTTGGGGTCTCGGCCATCCAGTGCATAACGGTTATTCAGCTCGATTAAATAAGCCAGTGCTGTTTCAGGATTAGGCGTCCATTCAAGCACCTTTTTTCCCCAGAGCATACGCAAGTAGTTATGAATCATTCCCTGTTCACGAAGTTGTGTTTGGGCCGCATTCCATATTTCATCATGGGTCTGCGATTTCGCTAATTCTTCAAGTTCGTACAAGTATTCCCGCGGATCGTCTTTATGCTTTTCCAGTGTTTCCAGTGCCCAGTCAGGCAGCGATTCGTACTGATCATAGTTTGGCTCATGATGCGCAAAATGAAACCCAACTTCACGCCAAGTAATTACCTGATCCAAGAAACTATCAATATTCGGGTCTCCGTTAAAAAAACCTCCGGTTGAACCTTTGTTAAAGGTAATATTATCTAAACTCCATCCCTTCGGCTGATGGTCAAAAACGGCACTGACAATTTCATATTCAGAAATCTTTCCATAGTGCAGCCAGGGGCTCAATCCACTGGTTGCATTTTCATCAGGGTCGTTCCTTTTCTCATCATATTTTGGGAGTCCGTACTGGATAAATTTCCCGAGCTCTCCTAATGCCGCCTGACGAGTGCCCATTAACTCAGTTTTTTTGACATCATGATTTATAGGAAGTTTATTGATAAATGAATCACGACTTTTTAAGTGTTCCCCTGCCGTGGGATATCTATCCAAGAACTCATCTTTAAATATTATTTGCTCTTTATTTTCCAACTGCCTTAACGGATTCTTTTTAGGCGGGTGAGTGTAACAGTCAATAAAATTTCGCTGCATTATTTTACGAAAAAAATAGGCATTGTAAGGCGCTTTTTCAGTCAGACCCAAAGGAATCAATCCGTTCGAATCAATGGTAATAAATGGAATATTAAGTCTCTGGCTGATCTTTTCATTGTAGTCTCTGATAACAAACACCGGATATTCATCAGTAATAACAATGCAGGCATTATCGGCCAGGGAGTACAAAAGTTTCTCACCTTCACCTGTTCGCTCCTCCAAATATGCATAATAATTTAACTGATGCTCTCGGGCATAATCCAGATTCTCATGCATTCCCTCCACAATAAAATGATGGAAACGACCAGAGGCCCAGGGATAATCGCAATCAAGTCCCTCATAGATTAATAGTGGCTTAGCCAATTTATTAGCCCATTCAACGGCAAACTCAAGCGCAAAATTATGCTGAAACCGTCTATTGGCTTGCATCCAATACAAGACATAGTCATTATCCGGATTCGGAGTGTGATCGTTACGGGAAAATACACGCTTATTATTAATATTTTTCATAAAAAGAATTATCCTAATTACTTCGACAGAATCAACAGTAAAAGATAAATTGGCATTCCTAAAATCTTAAGTTATAGCATACCCGACTTGCAAATATTGCAATAATTCCCTATTAATTAAGTGTATTTATAACACTTTGAATACAATAAAATTAGGGATGGAATCACAAAAATGGGTTGATAAGGTATTCCTCGTAGTCTTTCTATTATTTTGTACTGTTTCTGTAACTTTTGCTCAGCCAAATGAAGTCCGAGTTCATGATCCGGTTATGATTGAGCATAAGGGCACCTATTATCTGTTTAGTACCGGGCGGGGCATTTCGGTTTGGTCATCTCCTGACATGCAGGATTGGACACGGGAAAAGCCGGTATTCGAAGAAGCCCCGGAATGGACTTCAAAGGTAGTTCCCGGTTTTCGAAATCATATTTGGGCACCGGATATTGTCGAAAATAATGGTACATACTATCTATATTATTCTGTTTCCCGATTTGGCACCAACAATTCTGCCATTGGGGTGGTGACGAATGAAACCCTGAATCCGGATGATCCCGATTTTGAATGGGTTGATCACGACCCGGTCGTCCAATCCGTGCCTGGACGTGATATGTGGAACGCTATCGATCCGAACTTAACTTTTGATGATGAAGGCACGCCTTGGCTATCCTTTGGCTCCTACTGGCTGGGGATAAAAATTGTCCAACTCAAGAATAACTTAACCGAGATTGCCAATTCTCCTCAATCCTGGCGAACGATTGCATCGCGGCATCGCTATTGGAAATTAGATGAACGAACCGCCGGTAATAGTTACAGCGGAGATATAGAAGCGCCCTTCATTTTCAAGAAAGACGGCTATTATTATTTATTTTCTTCCTGGGACCGGTGCTGTGCGGATGAAGAAAGTACCTACAAAATTGTAGTCGGCCGATCTAAGAATATAACAGGTCCCTACCTAGACAAAGCTGATCAGAAAATGATTCATGGCGGGGGTACCCTGGTTGCCAAAGGTAAAGGCAAATGGGCAGCTGTTGGACATAATGCTGCTTATACTTTTGATAACACCGATTATTTGTTGTTTCACGGATACGATAAAACTGATGAAGGTAATTCTAAGCTTATTATCAGGGAAATTACCTGGGAAGACGGCTGGCCCACCATTTCGCTTTAATTAATTTAAACTAATCCACTATTTGATATGAAATCTTTTTATACAACAATGACATTTTGTGTATTTCTGATTGTAGGATTACTGTCATCAACGGTACAAGCCCAGGTTGAGCACGACCAAATTCCGATTCATGATCCCGTTATGATTGAGCATGAGGGCACTTATTACGCTTTTGGTACCGGCGAAGGCATTTCGGTATGGTCATCCCCCGACATGAAAAGATGGAGCCCTGAAGAGGCGATATTCAACTCTCCCCCGGAGTGGAGCCTGGAACTGGTTCCCGACTTCGACAATGTCATTTGGGCACCGGATATAGCAGAACACGAGGGAACCTTTTACTTGTATTACTCGGTCTCACAATTTGGTCGGAATAATTCTGCCATTGGCGTAGCGACCAATGAAACTCTCAATCCCGATAATCCTAATTTTGAATGGACTGACCAAGGTATTGTAGTACAATCCGTGCCCGGACGCGATATGTGGAATGCCATTGATGCTAACCTGGCTTTCGACAATGAAGGTACACCCTGGCTTTCTTTTGGTTCTTTTTGGATGGGATTGAAAATAGTAAAACTGAAAAATAACCTCACCGAAATTGTCGAGGCTCCCCAAGATCAGGAATGGCACACTATAGCCGCACGCCACCGCCATTGGAAAGTGGATGAACGCGATGCCGGAGACGCAGCCAATCCTGAACTCGATTACGAAGAATTATATTCCGATGACCTGCTCGAAGCCAATCGCAATATGGGAAACGGTGCAGTAGAAGCTCCATTTATCTTTAAAAAGAACGACTATTATTATCTGTTTGTGTCGATGGACCGTTGCTGCCGCGGACTTGATAGCTCTTACAAAATTAAGGTGGGACGTTCTAAAGATATTACCGGTCCCTATCTCGATAAATCAGGAGAGAAAATGATTCATGGCGGAGGTACACTTATCGCCAAGGGAAACGAAGATTGGGCGGCAGTTGGTCACCAGGCGGCTTACACCTTTGAAGGAACCGACTACCTGATATTCCACGGTTATGATAAATCTGATGAAGGCAAAGCCAAACTAATTATCAGAGAAATTGAATGGGATGACGACTGGCCAAGTTTCACCCTTTAACCTATTGTTTTGGAGCTTGCCGGGCCTAAAATATATTGAAAATCGTTTAAGAATAATTTTCCATGCTATGATCCGCCATTGGAATCATAGCATGGATTCAGCAAAGGACTTTAAGCTTGTGATAAACAAGCCAGCAGAACGTGAAAATTATAGGCTTTCTGTATCCTTTAAAGACAGTTCAAATTCTTCCAGCATTGTCTCATAAAGATCATTGCCTATATCGGCTAATAAATCTAATCCCTCTGTAATCATATTTAAAAACTTTTTTACTTTTTGAAAACGGGAAAAATTATTTATTGTTAGCCAATTAATTATGATTTTATCAAAACAAAAACTTACATATGTCTTCTGACACTCTCGGTGTTATTTTTGATATGGATGGTGTAATTGTCCATAGTAATCCAGCTCATAAAAAAGCTATTCAGGCTTTTTGTAAAATACATAATCAGGATGTTTCTCAATCTTTTCTTGAGAACAGACTTTATGGTCGTACTAACAAGGAATGGATTCCCGAACTATTTGGAGAAATCAGCGCTGAACGTTTAAAAAAGCTCGCAGACCAAAAAGAACAGATGTTCCGGGATAATTTTGATCCTGAGAATAATATCGTAGAAGGAATTCACAAATTTCTGGAAATGCTCAAAGAAAATAACATTCCAATGGCTGTTGCTACATCTGCTCCCGGAGAAAATGCAGATTATATTCTATCGCGACTTTCTATTACTGATTATTTTGATGCTATTCTCGATTCTTCTCACGTTACAACTGGTAAACCCGATCCGGAAGTGTATATCAAAGCATCAAAAGCACTCGGGAAACAGCCGGAGTCCTGTATTGTATTCGAAGACTCAGTTTCGGGCGTTGAAGCAGGTCGGAAAGCGGGAGCCCGGGTAGTAGGGGTCATGACTACTCATACTAAAGAAGAGTTGGCACCATGTTCAATGGTAATTGAAAATTTTGAGGATCTTAAACTAAATCAAATCATTGATTTAGTTATGACAAAATAAGGGAATTCTATTTCTATCATTCCAACTTTCTAATAAAAATAAGAAAAGGCTTACCGGTTACCGGCAAGCCTTTTTTAGATTTAAATTATTAGATACTTTATCCACTAAAGTAGATGTAGATAAACCCGATTATAGCAACCAGCAACACTGATAGGGAGACATCTACCCAGTTCCAGCTTTCTCTGGACATTCGTTTATCTTCATCGGTAAGAGTTCCGTATGTTAGTCCGGAAATTTTCTCGTATTTCGGAGGATCTGTCATGTAGCTTACTCCAAACATGACGGCAATACATACTAAGAAAATAAACAAGCTGTAATATTGGAAGAAGATGTTATTAATGATCCAGAAAAAGGATCCTTCTGTATACGTAAAGCCATCTCCAAGCATAACCGGCGTATCAATAGCTAGACGGAATACCCCCAAGAACAGTCCCACGAGTAAAGCTGACAAAGCTCCCTGTTTATTTAATCGTTTAAAAAATATTCCAAAAAAGAAGACCACGAATATTGGAGGTGCCAGATAGGCTTGCACGCCTTGCAGATAGTCGTACAATCCCCGACTTCCCTGAATTACCGGAATCCAAAGCAACCCGATAATAACCATAACAACCGTTGCCAAACGCCCCATCCACACTAAGTGCTTTTCGGAGGCATCGGGCTTAAATTTACTGTAGAAGTCCATCGTAAAAAGTGTGGAAGAGGCATTAAATACCCCGGCAAGAGAACTCATCAACGCAGCCAGGAGCCCGGCAACTACGATACCGCGTATCCCTACCGGCAAGATATGTGCAACCAGTAAGGGAAAAGATGCCTGCGCATTCTCATTAATAATCTCTCCCTGCTGATTCATCAGTTGTTCCTGCAGGATTTGTACTTCTCCTGATTTTGCAAGTGCAAAAGCAATAATACCAGGAATAATAAAGAGAAAAACCGGCAACAGCTTTAAGAATGCAGCAGCAATAGTTCCACGGCGACCTTCTTTTTCATTGGGTGCTCCCAATGCTCTCTGTACAATGTACTGATCGGTTGTCCAGTACCACAATCCTACAATAGGAGCAGCAAATAACATTCCCAACCATGGATAGTTACTATTAAAATACCAAGCCATCTCTCCATCCCCCATTACCGGAGCCCAGGTTGCACTATATCCGTCAGGCACAATTGGTTTCCATAAATCAAACATTTCGGGTCCTGCTACTTCGTACAATCGATTCCAGCCACCAATGGCATCCAATCCATAATAAAGCACCATTACTGAACCAAAAATAAGTACCAGGGTTTGCACGGCCTCAGTGTAGGCAACAGCCCGGAGCCCACCTAAGACGGTATAAAGTCCCGTAAATAAAATTACCAGTATCGAACCTATCCAAAAGCTGTTCATGCCCATGAAAGAAATTTCAGGCATAAGTACGCTAAAAACAATTCCACCAGCAAAAATACCAACTGCTATTTTTGTTAATACATATGCCAGAAGCGATACTCCTGATAATAAAGTTCGTGCCAAAGGAGAAAAACGTTTCTCCAAAAATTCAGGCATGGTAAAAACTCTTGATCGAATATAAAAAGGGAGCATTACCCAACCTAATATCAACAAACACCAGGCGTGTAGTTCATAATGGGCCATCGCCACGCCATCTGTAGCGCCTGTCCCGGTTAATCCTACCAAGTGCTCGGAACCAATATTTGATGCAAAAATTGAGGTACCGACAATAATCCAGCCTAGATGTCGACCCGCCAGAAAATAATCAGCGGTCGTATCTGTCTTTTGTTTGATTACCCACCACGCAAGTCCTGCAATAAGCAGGAAATATAGCCCAATAACTACCCAGTCAATAACAGCTAAAGTTCCCATACAATCCTACATAAATATTTAAATTATAATTTTATTTATGAGCACTCGTGACTCTTTTCCCTTATCTCACTATTTAAAAGTGCGATTTAATTATAGAAAAAAACTTTAACTCTTTTTAAAAAATACCGGCACCATGTATTGCTATACTTCTACATATTCAATTTCCAGCATTTTACAAAGCATCTTCCATTTTCGGCGCTTATCGCCCTGCAGGAGGGTTTGATGGTGTGTTCCCCCGGCTTTCAACCAAGCATCATTACATTTTCTAAGACCGGAATCGGGCTTAAAGTGGAAATATGGCATCTCAATGGTCGGATATTTTTGTGAGTCCAATACTTCTCCTTGTGCAACAACGAGTCGAAATTCTTCCCCTATTAAATGTACTAGCGAAACGATCGTGGCCGGTCCTGGTTCTGCCCGAAAAACTGTAGTAGGAGGATTATCTAAATCACCTATACCTAATTCTCGATTAGCCAGTCGAACAGGCTCATCATTGCGTGCCACTTTCCAGTTTCCTTCACCCATGTGACTCATCAGCATGGACTGACGTTTAAAATCCATCGCATACATTTCGGTAAAATGCGCAACACCGTCCAAAATATGCCCCGCTGCAACCATACTTGCAGTATTTGTATCTCCTTCGGCAGCATATCCATAGCCTTCCGCCATCAAGTTTGAGGCCGCCAGCATATTAATCTGTTCAAATCGTCCATCGCCCTTGAAGGTATCAAAGTGAGCTGAAAACCCGCGATAATTCCCATCTTCCAGAAACTTCTTGAATCCAAGATACATACGCACTGCATAGCGAAAATTCTTATCAGGCATATCATCATCTACATTAAAACGCTTCCGCTCAACAGCCATCTGCTTTTCGACCTCTTCTCTTGAGATGGTTTCCATGTTTCGAAATACCTGACCGATATACTCACGGTTAACTTCAGGTCCGATTATTCTCGTGAAAGCGGCTTCATCGGAGAGTGTATCTCCCATTCCATGCATTTTGCCAATAGAAGCTATCTTCATTTTTTTCAACTCGGAGGTTGCCTGAGCAGCACTAGCCCAATCTCCTACATATTCTTCAAATTCATCGCTTTTCCAGTCTGCAGAAATGACCTCAAAATTATCCCCAACGGTTCGCAAAATAGCATTAGCCATGTCCTGCGCGCCGTGAATGCCCTGGTTATAAGTTAAATCATCCATATCCCAGTCGGTTGTGACTTCGGGTACTGGCTGAATATTTGCAAGTAAGAGAGGTAAGTTATTGTTCTGAAGTGCCCGAACGGTTCGCATAGCCGGACCGTATGTCAACATGACGATCATCACACCATCCAGATTCTTTTGATTAAACCCACCTAATATTTCTTCAATATCGTCGCGATTACGCGCCGCCCGTGGAAAATCCCACTCCGCTACAGCACTTAGTTCTTCGCATACCTCTCGGGCATACTCTTCCTGATGTTCCGTAATACCAGGAATATCATCATCGTACAATTCCTGCATAATGCCTAAAAGGCCAATTCGGGGTTTTCGCTGTTCAATCATTTGCTAATAAATATTAATGTTAAATTTTTATGAGTTAATTAATTTTCTTGTCCATAGTATGCATCATCACCATGTTTCCGCTCCCAATGTTTTTTTATAAGCGTATCTTTCAGTCGCGGAGCATCCGGATTTATTTGAAGGGACAAATATGCCATTTTAGCCACCTCTTCTAATACTGCACTATTATAAACAGCCTTTTGGGCCGTCTCCCCCCAAGTAAATGGAGCATGGTTGCCAACCAATATCATCTCGACTTCCTCATAAGACAAATCCCGATCTTGAAGGGCATTTATTATTTGATAACCAGTTTGTACCTCGTAATCACCTTCAATCATCTCATCAGCCATTGGAGGAGCACAAGGAATATCGTTGGTCAGATGATCGGCGTGCGTAGTACCCATTATCGGGATATCCATTTGTGCCTGTGCCCACGCCGTACCATAAGTGGAATGAGTATGAACAATACCTTTAATATTCTCCCAGTGCTTATATAGAACTGCGTGCGTTTGTGTATCCGAAGAGGGTCGCATTTCTCCCTCCACTACGTTTCCATCAAAGTCGACAATAACAATATTTGCCGGATTCAGTTCCTCATAAGGAACGCCGCTGGGCTTGATCGCAAATACCTCGCGTTCCCGGTCTGCAACACTGGCATTACCGAAAGTAAAAAGCACCAGATCCAGTTCCGGCAATCTCATATTACTTCGGTAAGCAACTTCTTTAAGTTCTTCAAATTCACTCATCACACTATACTTTACTGCTTGTATTTTTTTGCAATTCGTTTTTCAATTGCCTGTCCAAGTGACTGATATTGCTCGTACAGTTCTTTATATATCTCAACTTTATCTGTTTCGGGCTCGTAAATTTCTCCGAATCCATTACCCATGGATTGCTTCGCTGCTCCTACATCATCAAAAAGCCCGGCTGCCGTTGCAGCAAACATAGCCGCGCCGGTAGCACAAACTTGATCAGATTTTGCAATTTTAATGGGCATATCCAATACATTTGCCAGCGTCTGCATGACAAATGGGGACTTTTTGGCAACTCCTCCCAAACCAATAATTCCTTCAATTTTAATACCTTCATCCTGAAATCGCTCTACAATAGCTTTTGCCCCGAAACAGGTAGCCTCAACAAGAGCTTTAAAAATACGCGCTGCATCCGTTCCTAAATCCAATCCTTCAATAGCACCCTTTAGCAATTGATTAGCATCTGGCGTGCGGCGGCCATTAAGCCAGTCCAGTGCCACCACACCAGTATCCACTTCCTCAATCGCAGCCGCTTGTTTTGAAAGCAGAGGGATCAGTTTTTCTTCCGCCTCCTCAATCAAGGCCTCTTTGTGCTCATCAGAAATTAAGTCGGATTTTTCTACGAGCTCAGTAAAAGGACCTAAAATAACATCCCGAAACCAAGCATAAACATCTCCAAAGGCCGATTGACCTGCTTCGAGTCCTACCATTCCCGGAATGACGGAACCATCTACCTGACCACAGATGCCCTGCACCAGGTTATCCTGCACATCTTCATACGGAGCCACTAAAATATCACAGGTTGAGGTGCCCATCACCCTACTCAAATAATAGGGTTCAATTTCTCCACCCACGGCGCCCATATGAGCATCAAAAGCACCCACAGCCACTACCACGCCCTCCGACAAGCCGAGCTCTTCCGCCCACTCTTTAGAGAGTGTACCGGCAGATTGATCTGAAGTGTATGTGTCTTTAAATAAGCGGTCACGCAAATCTGCCAACTCCGGATCGAGTTGTTCCAAATATTCTTTACTTGGCAATCCGTCAAACTCTTCGTGCCACATTGCTTTATGTCCCGCTGCACAGCGGCTTCGTTTCATTTCATGGATATCGTCTCCTCCGGTTAGCGTGTAGGGAATCCAATCACAGAGTTCCACCCACGAATAGGCTGCATTTCGTATGGTATCATCATTACGAATAGTGTGCAGGATCTTTGCCCAAAACCACTCCGAAGAATAGATACCCCCTACGTATTTGGTGTAATCGGGTCCATTCCATGAACGCGCCAAATCCGTGATTTCTTCAGCCTCCTCCACCGCCGTATGATCCTTCCACAGGATAAACATTGCATTGGGATTTTCAGCATATTCCTCTTTCAGCGCCAAAGGGGTTCCAGCTTTATCTACCGCAACAGGTGTGGAACCCGTTGTATCTACAGCAATGCCCTTCACTTGGGCGACTACCTCATCATCTACACTATTTAAGACTTCCTTGAGAGTATTCTCCAGTCCTTCAAGATAATCTAACGGATGGTGCCGGAACTGATTTTGTGTTGGCTTGCAGTATAATCCGTCTTTCCACCGAGAGTAATAGTGGACCGCTTCTACTAATTGGTTACCATCAATATCAACTAATACAGAACGAACAGAATCGGTTCCATAATCGATGCCAATTACACATTTTTTCTGAGCATTCATTTCAGGTATTCCTTCTTATTTTTTATTTATTGTAGAGAAAATATTTATCCAAATTTTAGAGATACTCAATTAACAATAGATGTCAAATATACACTTTATAAATTCATGTGCAATATTTCTAAATAGAGGTTTATCAATTAACGTTTTGCTACAGTTTTATAGGTTTGAAGGTAAGACTATCTCCCTGATCGACCTTCTCCTCGTATTTATCTTCATTGAATTTATAAAGAAAGGCTCCCTTCTTGGAGTATTTCTTCTGCTTCTCATTCGTCTTAGTGAGAATATCCATTGATAATATACGTCTACGAAAATTGCGTTTATCAAGTTCCGTTTCATAAATACCTTCATAAAGAATTTGTAATTCTGGCATTGTAAACTTTTCAGGAAGTAGCTCGAACCCGACCGGTTCGTGAGAAGCGCGGTACTTGAGTCGTGATTTAGCTGCTTTAACCATCTCATCATGATCAAAAATAAGATTCGGCAAATTATCGATGGGGAACCATCGGGCACTATATTTGTCCATTAGTTCCTTATCGTGCGACCGGATATTAATAAGCGCATAATAGGCGATAGAGATTGTCCGCTCCACGGGATCTCGATCTACTTCTCCGAAACCATATAATTGTTCGAGATAGACATTTTTAAGTCCGGTAAGCTTATGTAATATTCGGTCGGCTGCATCATCTAAACTCTCATTGCTATTCAGGAATCCCCCCATCAACGACCAATTGCCTTTTTCAGGCTCAAAATCTCTTTTAATAAGCAAGAGTTTTAGTCCACTGCGATCAAATCCAAAAATTATACAATCAAGTGCAACCAGTATACGATCATGGTTCTTGTATTGTTCAGTCATAATACCATAACTTTAACTAATAGGCTGCCAGATTTTAATCGGCAGCCCATTTATCTGCTCTTATTTTCTAATTAATTCGTAAAACTATAACAGATTTTGAGGGAATGTGCAATGTTAAGTTATGGCCATCCAGGGAATAGTCATTAAAATCTGTAGGTGATACATTATCGGGGTTGTCAAAAGTGTTAATGCCATCTACAGCATCTGCCGTTAACAAGCGCGCGTTACTGACTGACGACAGCTCCATACCGCGAATATCGGCTGTTACTTCCTTTGTTTCGGAAGCATGCAGATTGGTCACCGTAAGATTCACTGTTCCATCATCGCTTTTAGAGGCAGTTGCACTTAAAGACGGAATGCCTTCTCCCTCATACTCGTACTCTTCAGTTTCCAGATGCAAAGGCAGCATCTTGGTATTATGATGCACTGTATAAAAATCAAAGACGTGGTAAGTTGGGGTTTTAAGCATTTGTTCTCCATCGGTAAGCACCATTGCCTGTAGTACATTTACCGTTTGAGCAATATTGCCGATTCGTACCCGGTCGCTGTGTTTGTTCAGGATATCCAGAGTAGTTGAGGCCACTAAAGCATCCCGAATGGAATTCTGTTGCTGCAGAAAACCGGGATTCGTTCCTTCCAGCGGGTCCGTCCAAACGCCCCATTCATCTACTGCCAGCGTAATGCGTTTTTCAGGATCAAACTTATCCATGCGGTTCGAGTGCTGGGTCACAAACTCATCCATGCGGAGTCCCCGCTGCAGGGTAGAAAAGTACATCTCCTCACCGAAATCTTTCGAGGGACCTTTGTTGCCCCAATCACCGGTTGGAAGCGTATAATAATGGAGTGAAATGGCATCCATATGATCGCCGGCTTCCTCTACAACGGTCTCAGTCCACCCGTAATTTTCATTAGAATAACCACTGGCTATTTTATAAAGCTCGTTTCCGCTATAGTTCTTAGCAAAAGTTGCATAGCGACGGTAAAGATCAGCATAGTAGTCAGGCTGCATATTTCCTCCACAGCCCCAGCTCTCATTGCCAATGCCCCAGAATTTCACTTCCCAGGCTTCCTCCTGACCGTTTTCACGACGAAGATTGGCAAGGGTGCTATTGCCGTCGAACGTCATATACTCAATCCAGTTCGCCATTTCTCTGGGAGTGCCGCTTCCCACGTTTGCAGAAATATAAGGCTCGGTGTCAATCAGCTCCGTGAGTCGCATAAATTCATGTATACCCACCTGGTTCTTTTCTTCCACCATCCCCCAGTGTGTATTAATGCGAACAGGACGTTCATCTTGTGGACCAATGCCGTCTCTCCAGTCGTATTCATCTGCAAAACAGCCCCCCGGCCAGCGAACATTGGGAATCTGCAATTCTTTTAGTGCTTTGATTACATCATTTCGAAAACCATCTGTATTCGGAATGTCAGAATCTTCTCCGACCCAAAGACCTCCATACATACCAGTTCCCAGATGTTCGGAAAATTGTCCGTAAATATGTTCACTAATCGTACTTTGTGGCTGATCAGCTGTAATAACCATGCTATTTTGAGCTGTAGCTGTAAAACAGCCTAATAACAAGATTATGACCGGTGTAAGCAGAAATTTTCGCATACCAAGAAAGTTAATTAAAAAAGACATAATTTTTATTATTGTTTAAAGAGTTATCGAGTTGAAAATTGATAAATAGTGGTAGTTTCATAAGTTTCGCCGGGCTCAAGGATTGTTGAGGGAAAATCCGGCTCGTTGGGGGAATTGGGGAAATGCTGGGTTTCCAGGCAGAGCGCCGCGTGTTGTACAAAAGGTGTTCCATCAGGACCTTCAAGGCTGCCGTCTAGGAAGTTTCCGGAATAAAACTGAATGCCGGGTTCCTCAGTAAATACTTTCATTTCGCGACCACTCTCTTCGTGATAGAGCGTAGCTGCATGGAATAGTGAATCATTCTCTGATCGATTTAAAACCCAGTTGTGATCATATCCCCCTTCTACCTGATCGATACGGGCACCTATTTCATGAGGATTTCGAAAATCAAAAGGAGTTCCTTCTACTTCTGTCAATTCCCCTGTAGGGATAAGTTCGTCATTCACCGGGGTATATTGATCGGCATTGAGCATCAGCTCATGATCAAGAATCGTACTATCAGGCTGGCCGCTCAGGTTAAAATAGCTATGATTGGTCAAGTTCACAGGAGTTGCCTTATCAGTAGTAGCCTCATATTCTATTTTCAATTCACTATCATTGGTAAGTGAATAAACTACGGACACTTCCAAATTTCCGGGATACCCTTCCTCCCCGTCTTCACTCAGGTAAGTCAGTTTTAGTGAATTGTCATCCTGTATTTCAGCATCCCAAAGCACTTTGTCAAATCCTACTTCCCCGCCGTGCAAGTGATTATTACCGTCATTGGTAGCCAGTTCATACTCGGTACCATCAATCGAAAATTTACCACCTGCTATTCGGTTACCATACCGACCTATAATGGCTCCAAAATAAGGGGTCCCCTCCAAATACTTATCAAGAGATTCGAATCCCAATACCACATCATCCAGACTGCCATTTACATCTGGTATACGTATAGAAGTAACAATTCCTCCATAGTTGGTAATTTTTACTTCCATATCGTTACTGTTTGTCAGTGTAAATAGCGAAACCTCGCTTCCATCCTCGAGCGTCCCAAAATCTTCTTCCTGAATCATAATTTCTTCACTAACCTGTTCCTTCTGTTCTGTATTTTTATTTTCCTTACCTTCACCACCGCACCCGGATATAAGTATCGAGAATAAAGCGATAGAAAGTGCTACACTCAAAAGCGAGATTACATCCTGTTGATAAAATATTATTTTGATCATTTTTTTATACTAATTAACGTTTCTGATTTTCTGCTAAAACTTCTTCCTTAAAAAGGATAACAAATCCTTGGTTTCCTTTCATGGAATTTTTTACCTCATCTGTAAGCATATCTTTTAGTTTTCAGATACTTTCTTGCCCCAGACCGATCGTCCCACAGATGTAAGTCCGGCATAGGTTATAGTTCTTCTCCTTGGTGAAACTTCCCAGTCCCAGGCTGAATCTACCATAAGTTCAGTTTCATTTACAGTTAGCGTTTGGGAATTTTCATTATAAGACCATGTTCCCTCCAGTGCTCCTTCAAGTGTATTGTCTTCATTAAAAGTTACCTCATAAGAGGTTCGCATATTCTGATATTCATATTCCAGCTTAATTTCCTCCCATGTTCC
>JBEPXF010000037.1:0-16060 GCA_041642075.1 Fodinibius sp. | reverse complement strand
CGTTATGTTCATTTATCTATCTCTCAATATTTTTAATTTCAAGTTTTAGTTTACCGGCGGGGGCGTCCACTTCGACGATCTCACCTATTTCTGAACCCAAAATAGCTTTTCCGATGGGTGATTTTATTGAAATTTTATTCTTTTTAAAATCAGCTTCATCCTTCGATACCAGGGTATATTTAACCTCCCGGTCCACCTTTTGATTATGTATGGTGACCGTGGAAAGTAAATAGGCCTTGTCGATCTTCACGTCTTCTTCGTCCAGGATCCGCGCGTTGGCCAGCGCATTTTCAAGCTCGGCGATTCGCTTTTCGAGCATACCCTGCGCTTCCTTGGCAGCATCGTACTCCGCATTTTCACTCAGATCTCCTTTGGCACGGGCCTCAGCGATCTCTTCAGCAATCTCTTTACGTCCCCTGCTCTTTAGATCTTTTAGCTCGGCTTCCAGTTTTTCAAATCCTTCACGTGACAAATAATTCTTTTCCACGATATTCAGCTTTTAATTCAAAACTCTTTTTAGTACATAAAAATAAATGCCAGCCCTTTGAGCTGACATCTATGGTTCTTCAGGCGTTAAAATACCATGTTTATGGTTCTGTTACCAAATCTAAATTTATATGTTCCCGTCCCTGTGGATCCACGAGCCGGTCGGTGTGAAGCACTTGGTGGCCGGTGGGCCGGGGAATTCGAACCGGGATTTTCTCGTTTGTTGCAGGCGGCGGGTTTTATCAGGCATTTCTATCGGATCCATTTGTGTAAACCCTTGGTCACTGCTACAATATCCCCGTAATGACAATTACGCTTTTGATGAATATTTATATTAAATTCAGAAGCCTTTGAAAAACCGTTCTTTTGCTCAATATCGACGGTATCGGTCGGTTGAAATCCTCACATATGGGGATATGCTGTGGTTCCAACCTCCCTCGGGCCTTGACCTTTCCCGATGCTTCGGGATTGGTTTTTCAAAGACTTCATTCACGTTATTTTATTAAGCTCTGTATTTGGATAATCACTTCACAAATCATCCTAGAAAAGTAAATTAACATGCAGAAACTCAGTACCAAAGAGATCCTCGAGCAAAATTTAGATCGCAGCGTACCGGGCCAGCTGGCAGACCTTAAAATATTACTTCATAATGTCAGGAGCATGCACAACGTGGGAGCGGCCTTTCGGAGCGCCGACGCCTTTGGCATTGGTGAAATTCTTATCTCCGGCTATACCCCCACTCCCCCCCGGCCTGAAATTACCAAAACAGCTATTGGTGCTGAAGAGTTCGTAGACTGGCGGCACATCGAGCAAAATAGGCTGGTTGTGGAGATAAAAAATTTAAAAGAAAATGATTACCGGCTTGTGGGACTCGAGCAAATGACCCGAAGCGTCTTGCTACCGGAGTATGAGGTTCCGAAAAACCAACGGATCTGCATGGTCTTCGGCAACGAAGTGACGGGACTGGATGAGGATCTGCTGGTACATATCGATGATTTTGTGGAAATTCCGCAATATGGACACAAACACTCTTTAAATGTATCCGTCACCGTAGGTGTTGCGCTGTATGCTTTTCTGGAAAAATACTGGTGAGATGCTTAGTAGGATAATGTTTTGGGCAAAGTATAGGAGATATTAAAGGCCACATTATTGTACCGGTACTCACTGCTGGTAGAGAGTTCCGCTTCCAGAGATAACTGCCAGTACCTGTGGATTCGGGCCGATAAACGGGCATTCCCCGAGAAGAAGGCGCCGGACCGATTATCATGTTTTGCCATAAGGATAAGTCCCGCTGAAAAATCAGGATCATAAAGCCGGTCGCGATAGCTGTAGTCTATTCCACCTCCCTTTATAAAAAGGTTGTCAGGCGTGTAATACGGGACGGCGGAACGATAACTTTCAGAAGCATTCGAATAAGACAGGTCGGCGACGGGACGCACTTTGCTAAATCTTGTTGAAAACGGCAAGTTGATGTAGAAACGGGATAAACTCTCATATTCATAAACGTCATTGCTGTACCAGTTGCCGGTCAGTGATAACGCCGTTTGCAAGGCATTGCCTTTGAACCAATATTCTTCCCGGTAGATCTCAGCCGTAACCTGGTTAATATTATCGCGAACCCCCCGGTTAGTAAATACCGGTTCAAATTGCAGCGTAGTTGATGTAAAAGAGGAATCCTTTGAAAACCAAAAACCCGCCTCTATATCCGGCCTTATCGCCCGCTCGTCCTGGTAAAAGCCCCCGCCCACAAAAGACTGCCTCGTCTGCTCCCTGTAACTGCGCTGATACCGGTAATTTAAATGATACAAGTTATTTATATTGTCATTACCCAAAACATCGGAAGCAATGATCTTTTTATCCACTGCAATTCGATGCGAGAGCTCCGGCCTTTTCCCCCATGCGGCAAAGAGCCCTGTAGTAGCGATCTCATTATCGAAATTATCAGAAGCAAAAGAACTATTGCTCCCCACTTCAACTCCTTCATTCTTTCGATAGGCATGATCCAGGCCTGCTCTCAGGCTGTCGTGGAAAAACTCGGGATAACTTTGATAGAACTGCTTCTTTTGTTCATACTCCATATAGCTGATTTCAGAGTATACCAGTTCTTTGGTTTCGGGGGACGCCAGGCCCCGCTTAAATAATGGATAGAGCGTGCTAAACCCTTCTTCTCTAAAATTTTCGTAGACAAGCTGCTGTCCTACAAAAGTGCGCAGGGAGTCATTTTGAGGCTCCTGCTCCATATATGTTTTGCCCCGGTTGATAAAATCATGATACCTTTTTTGCTGCAGCACCCAATAGAGTTCCGTAACTGCGGGAATCTTCTCTGTTTGTTGTCCCCATGCAACAGCCCGGGTCAGCTCTCCTTCACTGGCGTACATGTAGGCGATATCCGGAGCTAATGGCTGCAACTGGCCCCTTGCTTCGTCAGGAAAGTTCCGGAGCCATTCCAGCGTTTCCCGGGGAGATCCATACGCCATGGAATTCTCCAGGGCAAAGTGGTACAGCGTATCCGAACGGGGATTCAGATCAATCAGGCGCTGAATGTAATGTTTCCGCTTGGGCCATGCTTTGCTTGAGTAATGCAGCCGGACCATCTGCCCGAGCAATTGCTCATTTTCCGGTTCGAGTGCTAATGCCCGTTTTATCCATTTTTTTTGAAATTCACCACCAGGAACTCCATACTGATCGACCACCATCTCTTTAAGCGAAATAATCGATTGATCGGAATATTTGGTCCAAAGCTGTTCCAGGAATGAAAACGCTCTGCCTGATTGTCCCTCCCAGCCATAAAATTTTAACAGCTGCTGAATGTCATCAGTATTCCATTTCGGTTGTTTCATTAACCGCCGTTCGAGAACAGCTATAGCGGTATTGACATGACCGAACTCAACCGCCAGATCGATTACGGTATCCTGCAGGCTCTTTGACGACGGATTCCGTTTTAGGGCAGCAACAGCATCTTCAAAGCGGGTATCCACCCATTGCGAATTATCTTTCGTTTCATTAAAACCGGCGTAGTCACGGTATTGCTCTATTGTCCGTCTCACCTCCTTCCTGCCGGTACTGTCAGATATGAAATCTTCACTCAGCAGCGGCAGCGATAGTGTGTCGGAAGTTGTTGAAAATTGATACAGCTCTCCATCCCATAATGTTGATGAAGTAAAATCAATATTCGATTCCGAAAGCGACTGCTCGAATTGGTTCCGGTTACTCTCACTTACATAGGTAAACCAGAATTGTTGTTTATTATCCTGCACTCCCTCTTCTGCGACGGCAGTACTCACTTTCAGTGTGGTATCGCGAAAATGATACGTACTTCTGGTATTAAGCCAGTGTTTCACAATCGATGCGGCCTCGCTTACAGCATTAAACCTTATAAACGGATATTCATCTATAGTACGCTCCAAACGCTGCTTAAAGACTTCATATAACCCGTAATCATGCGTTTCACTGCTGTGCCAGCCTAATCCGTCGGGATTGCGGCTCCTGTAATCATCTTCAGCTCGCTGCATGACCTGGAATACATCATCGGGATGAATAAAGTGAGTCCAAATACCGCTATATAGAAACAAGCTATGCTGGCTGAACATCGAAGCGGCATCATCTACATACCCGCTGCTTATACGGGGATAGTTAAAAAGAGACGGAACATATGGATCCGGACCAAACTCACGTCCTCCCCCATCCTCTACCACTCCCTTATAGAGAGAGCTCATATATTCGATCTGGGGAAAAGCGCGTTCAATACTTGCTAATCCCACGGAATCTATCTCGTTGGTAGGCGGTACATACGATTTCGGAAGCGTACCCGGCCTGTTGATTCGCCATCGTTTCTGGGCGGCCCGCAAGGACGCTTCCATATATCCCCTGTTTGGCCAATCTTTAAGCCACAATGAATAATGATTGTAGCCGTGGAAACCCAGCTCGTGCCTGCTGTCCAAAATATCATCAACAAGCCACGTATTTGTATTTTGGGTAACGCCGTTGATAGTAAGTTGGCTGTCTTCCCATTCGTCAAAGTTAAAGGGAGGTACAAGCGCAGCATTGTAATTAAAGGTAAGCATCGCCGTATAGTCGATATCCATACTATCGGCTAAAGCTTTCATTTCCGGCCACCAAACCCTCTGTATAAACTCGGCGTGGGTGATACCATATTCCTCGTCAATAGGTGGCAGTTTGCTGTCATATAAAGGAGCCGGAAAATCGTCTAAAAAAATCGTGCTTACATTGGCTATCCGGTAAGGAATGCCTTCAAGGGCGTTCAGCCCGGCTGAAAAAAGTAGTCCCCTGTAGTCTTTTTCACTCGTCTGAGAGGTATTAAAGTAAATGGATTTTCCTTTACCTATGGGGCGTTCCACAATAACCGGATAAGTCGTGTCACTGGCAGCAGTGGCAATGATGTTTACTTCACCTGTAAACTCTGAGCTTTTGAAGCCATTGTGCGGCAAGGTTTGTCGCGTCTGAGATGATTTTCCTTTATAATTCGGAAGCATATCTTCCCGGAAATAGTATCCCTCCGCCTGCTGGTCGAGCACATAGGATCTATTTTGTTTAAGTCCGAGCAGGTAGGCTAATCGATCATCATAAAGAGGCGTCAGGATCACAAGCTGGTTGTCTTCTGCTATAAATTCTATCAGTCTTTCTACTTCTTCATTCGTTAATTCATTTACCATGTCGGTGGTGAGGTAAACCATTTTTACGGTTGGAGGTATATACAACCGTTCAGCTCCATAGGAAAGATTATGAGTAGCGTAAGGGATACTAACGTAATCAAGGGTTTGGGAGAGGTGCGCATTAATAGAAATAGATGTGCTGTCTTCCTCGTGAGTAATCACCAGCGCAAGCGGGTCGCGGGTATCGGAACCTACATGTTCTTCAGGGTGCGACGAACATCCTCCAGAACATCCGTATAGCACCACCATAAGAAATATACAGATGTAAAAAGGGCGAATCATATTACTCATAAAGAAGAATTTTACTATCCTTTTCAGGATAGATATTATAAAGGATATCTTCTATTTCAGATTCATTAGGTCGATTTATAAGCTCATAGACTGTAGTATTTTCATCAGAATAAAAGACATTCACCCTTCTGCCCGGCAATTCCCGGTAATCGGCTATCCACTGCTCTATCTCCTGCATGACGGAAGCGGAGTTGTATAAAATTCCCTGCTGTATGGATTCATAAGGGGGTTTTTCAGCAAATACAAAAATAGAGGCGGGCGGAATCCTGCTTCCTTCCCGCTCTACGTCAGGTAGTTTAAGCTGCTCCCGGTACAGGGAATCAATGCTGCGGTATTCCGATAGAAAATAGCGGTATTCCATAAAATAATGGCGATTTTTAGCCATAACCTGCTGCACTTTGGGTCCCACAGTGGCATAGGTGTAGGGTTGTCGTTCGGCAATAATGCCATAGTATGCCTCCATGAACCCGTTGGGAATAGTTTCCGGATTAGTACGGCTTACTTTGAGTCCACCCTGGAAATAAATGAGACTAAAAATGACGGTTATTATAAATCCCCACGTAAATCTTTGCAACCCTTTTTGGGTGGGTTTAAATAGTCGGTCCGCTATTTCCAACACGGTTGAAAAAGCGATGCTAATAAACATTGCAGTCAATATCGCGAAATAGCTGTTAAACTGATCGACATCGAACCACAAAGACCACCACCATGAGTTATTTGATGCCCGGCCGGGTAGATACAGGGAGGCTACCAGTATAAAAAGAATCAAAAAGACCAGTTCGTCACGCGCTTTTTCATTTTTCAGGGTCACTCTTGCCAGGCAATATGAAATGATCCCGCCGGCTATTATCATATAAACTAAACTCAAATCTCCCATGGGCAGAACCAGGGAAGGGAAATAATTATATATCTGGATATTATATAATTGCCTCATGAGAAATTGCTGGAAGTCGATACCGTAGTAAAAAATTGCCATCAAATAAGGCAGAATGTTTAGGAAGCCAACAGTTAATATAAATATTAAAACCCGGGTAAAGGAACGCCCATAATTTCTGCGGGGCAAACTGCCCAATCCGAATAACATCATGGGTAATAATATGACATAGGCCACAAACAGATCTACAATGGCCGTGGCCGTAAAGCCTATCAGGGGATAAAACCAGGGACTCTTATACCGATTGCGTATATTTCTTACGAAAATGGCCATAGTCGGAACTGCAAAACAGAGTGCCAGGTCCAGGCTGCCGGCATCTATCTGTTGATCGAAAGACACCGGCATAAAAAGCAGCGGAGTCAATGCGTACACGGCCAATCCTAATATTGCAGCCTGCGGATAGCTGTTCTTGGTGATATCCTTTGCCGACCAGTAAACAATAATACATAACAGGAAGGTGCTTATCCCTCCAAACAGATGCAGAATCATCTCAGGACTGACCTGTGTCAAAAGGCTCAAGCCATCAACCAGGAGATGCATGCCTCCAGGGTCCGGAAAACCCGCAGAATATTCCTGCAGCCTGATATTTTTAACACGATTGAGATGGGAGAACCAACCACTACTCAGTGGTGCCGCATTTTGCAGAACGGAGAACAAGCGAATCCCCGCACCTGTTAGTGACAAGCTGACAACAATAACTATTTCGCTGAGCTGCGACCGTTTTAGGTTTCTTGAAGGGGTAACCATAACCTTATGCCAGTGCCACGACGACCATTTTTTATTTTCTACAAATCGAATATAGCTGACTACCGATTTTAATTCCCACTGTTTTAAATAGGCTAACACATTGGTGGCCTTGTCTCTAGTAAAGTTTACTATAAATGGATTTAGCAGAAGTACCAGGGCTATACTAAAAAGGTCATAAATATGAAGGTTTACTAACACTACACTCCAGAAAAGAAGAATACCTCCGATTCCCACCCAGGTATAAATAACTCTTTCAATGAAAGGCAATTTCCGGGTATAGGATAAAAATAAAGGCGCTATGAAGCCATATAGTAAACCCATCCAAAAAAGGACGCGGAGCATAGCAAAAACGGCGTCAAGCCAGTAGGGATAATCGGCAAAAAAACCCAAATTAAATTATGCTTTCTTTAATGTTTAAGCGGTTAACACCCCGAGAACTTCATCTTGAAATACTTTGGTTAAAAATCAATGGGACGTGCTGGACGATGATTCTTCAATATTATTTAGGTGTATTGAGCCTATGAAATAAGGATAAGGCAAGGTGTCCAACCTATTTTTAACCGTTTTAATGAGCGACTCTTTTTCAGAGAAATCAACTATGAGGAAAGGTTTTTTAAATAATGAGGCATATTTATCGATGCGTTTAACCTTTTCACGATAAGCATCCAGACTTTTTAAATTATACGACTGGTCCTCAAAATTGTAGCTGGTGGCGACGTCCTCAATCAGTACTGCGTCAATCAATGAATGAGTCTTATCGAGTAGAAAAAGACCCGCATTTTGTACGATAAATGCATCGGGATAATTTTTGCGGAGCCGGGTAATGATATCAACCATGTGCGGTTGTAAATGAGAACGCTCGGTATATGGTGCTACATCATCCACGGTATCCAGGAAAAGCCCGTCAAATCCCTTGCTCATAATATTGGGCACTACTTTTTCCAATAGTATGGCACGGGTCGTTGAATCTGCTAAGTTGAGGTACGGACTGTCCCAATGTTCGTTAACGCCCAAAAAACCACGTTCTTCCAGCAACGGGTAGTACCACCGGTTGCGATCTACCTCCCCAAGTGTCACGTACGCAATCAATTTGTTAGAGCTGGAATTTAGGGAATCGACCTCTGTTTTGGAATAGTGGTCAGGTTCAATAATAAGCAAATTGTACTGACGGGCGGTCTCCGTTAGATTTGTAATTTTCTCATAACTAACGGCAAACGGCTCTAATTTGTTTTTTTCCTGCATGCCACCGGGTCCCGTACAATCTGATTCTGCAAACATGAAAGTCAGTAATATTATATATAAGTTTATATTACTCATAATTAGTATCCAATTTACAATATATAATTAATTTTATTATATGTAATAAAGAAAATTATATATATTTAATTATATTTAAACATAAATATTTTAAGTATATTTTATAATGAAACTATATCTTGGAATTATGGCTTACCATTCCAGTCATGAATACAGGAATAATTTTAGTTACGTTGCCATGCTCCGGGTGCTGGCCTTTTCTGTTGTCGGTCATATCCTACTGTACTTAAATGAGATATATATCATTTCTAAAATGCTGAATAATAATAATAGTCTAACCGCTTAAAGAAATTATGGGCCATTATCCCGGATATGATTGCAAAAACAACAGATCCCGCTAATAATCCAATAGTCGCGTACTCCAGGGCAAAAATGCGGCTGCACAGGTACCCTACCATAAAATTTACGACTAAGCCTGCCAGTATGGAATACATGGCAAAATTTGGTTTACTCAGAGAAAAAAAGAACAGGCAGTGTAACAGCCCGATCGTAAGAAACACGTAGGAAATGCTTGCTATCCAAAATACTTTTGCAGTCATAGCATTGGCAAAGAAATCCCTTACTTCCGGAATGGTTTCCTGGTAGACCATCAAGCTGCTTACAGAATAATAAGTGATTACTGTAGAAACTAATCCGGTAACAATCAAAAGGACCAACTGCTTGATGTACAGCCGTTTAAAATACTTGTTAAATCGCTCCAGCTGCTGGAACCTGAATTTTTCCTGTAGTGGTTTCAGTCTCCTTGAAAATATATTCACACTATATTCGAGCATGGCAAAACTCAGTACTAACGTCATAAGCGCCCAGTCCATGCCAATTTCATAAGGCGTATTAAACCACAGGATAAAAGGGGGCGGGGGAACACTTGTAGACCATGCTAATAAACGATCCAGGAAGACAAACAGGAAATAGAATATCCCATACATGAAATACCGGTAATTAATAAAATGACGCACTTCTGTATCGGGCAGCGTTTGAGCAGCTATATTTCGCTGTTTTTTCCTGATCTGCAATCTAAAAAACAACGAAGCGTAACCTGCCAGCAGTCCGGTGGTAAACAACATGGCGAGCCATTGGGAAAGGTATATGCCCAACTGTAGCAGCTCCATGTTAACGACAAGCAGCAAGGTACCGATAACGACAATCACGACGATTGAAATACGACGTTTCAGGGCATATAACACACCGGAAGCTAACAGCAAGAGGCTGATTAATATCATATAAACTGTTCCCAGCAGTACCATGGGCCGGGGGTAAAACGGGATACTTATATTCAACATAATAATGAGAAAGGCAACTCCCAGTACAGACCCTATCCCTGCTTTAATTATTTTCCTGGTCGATTGATAGGCCAGAAAGTAATTATCACTGCTTATATAACTGGTTATGGAATGACCGAGTACCTGAAGGAAACCGCCGGTAACCACAAAAGATGTTATCGTACCAAAAGCCACGATCGTGGCCTGTGCTTCGTTGAATTCAAGCCAGGCCCAAAGAGAATAACGGAATATAAATAAAGCTGCAATTTGGCTTAACAGGGGTAAAGAGAACAAAAGCCCCTGTAAATAATAGGTGACAAACTGCTTTGCCTGTTCCCAGAATCCAATAGTATTAAGTTTTTTCTCAAACCGGCCACTCGCAATGGGTTTTTCTTGATAGGCTTCCTGTTTCAGATCTTCATATAACTGACTTGACAAATCAAAAATAGAGTCATATCCAAACTCTTTACGTGCATCAACTTCCCGAATTCCCATAGACTCGACCGTGGCAGCAACGGCCCATACGCTAAGAGGATTGTCAATAAGCTCTTTAACCTGATCCTTCAGATCAGCCTGGGTTTCAATGGTCGGATTGTCTGTTTCCGGTTTATCCGTCATAAGCCTCCAGGTCCCCTATCAATTTGGTTACCGAATGTAACTTGAAGTCACGAGCAGCAGGTCTATTGCTCTGATTATGCAACCGTTTATAGACTTCATGATAGCTTGTTACTGATTCTGTAATCGTATAATTCTCTAATATGCGCTCCCTCGCTTTTTTGCCAAGCCTGCTCCGCAATTCATCATCCTTAAGAAGCTTTACGACCCCATCAGCCAATGCCCGAGCATCACGAGGCTTGCACGTAAACCCGCAATCACCGATGGCCTCGCTGACACCTCCCACATCGGTCGCTACGACCGGGCGTCCACAGCTCATAGACTCTATAACAGTGTAGGGAAATCCTTCTGAAATAGAACTTAAAATCGAAATGTCTCCTTCGTTAAAAAGCAAATTCGGGTTATTATTAAATCCTCCAAAAACAAAGTGGTCCTCTATTCCAAGCTGTTCAACCAGCTCCATGCATTTCCGGGTATAGGTTTCATCCACATCAAGGCTTCCGTATAGAATATACTGGATGTCAGAAATTTCGCGGCGAGCAAGGTCGCACGAACGGATCATCGTTTCGATGTCCTTTAACCGGAATACCTGTGCTGCCGCAACTACGGTAGGGATACCTTTGGTATGCTCCGGTTTGGGACGAGGATAGAATTTATCGGTATCCACTCCATTATAAATGGGCTGAATTCGATCTTCCCCGGCCTCAAAATCACTTTCCCACTTTGCATGAACGGACGTGACCGGGGCAACGATATCAGCATATTGGTATGCGGCCCGTGTAATAAACGTAGCCAGATCAATAAGCAGCTTTTTTGAAAAGTAGGACATTTCGGACTGGCTCACATTAACCAGCCGTTCACGAATGTATACTCCATGATCGGTTAGTACCATGGGCGTGCCATATTCAAATTTAGCGGCTATGGACGCGATGGCCGGAAAGCCGGAAAGGGTCGCATGGGTGGCGCTGACTTGCGGGACCGGAACGGCCAGCGGCATCATGAAGTGATATATCCACCGCATCCCGAAAGTAACATCCATCATTTTTGGTTCTTCCTGGAGCAGAAGCTCCTTCCCTGGATGATACCTGTTTTTTAGCTGCTGCTTGAATTCAGCCCAGACCAATGGGCTGGAAAGGGTTTCTTTATAGTCAAACACCTGGTAATACTTCCAAAACCCATAAATAAGTTCACCAAATTCTTTTGCGGGCCTAAAAGGGTCAAGCACCCGCTGAATCAAATCGCGGAACATCGGGAGAAAAATATTTCTTACAACAGATTGATCTGTACGGAATTTGCGAAGAACATGCTCGGAAAATGGGGTTTGTTTGTCAAAATCATGAACCGGTTCAGCCGATCCCCAAAGCGGTATATGAATAATGGATTTAATGTTTGAAGGCAATGGATAGCGGGATTCTACAAACGGAAGTCCCGTCAACGGCAAAAGGATAAAATCGACCTCTTCCTCGAGCTCGCTGCACAGAATATGAGACCACGTAGATACCCCTCCCCCGGAATACGGGTAGGTGCCTTCTGTCTCAAATAATATGAGCGGTTTCTGATCCAAGGTGGTTAATTTAACTTTATGGCTGAAAAAAGAGCATGATAGGTATTAAATATTTTTTCCCAGGTATGATCAGCTTGTACTTTTGCAAATCGCCTTTCTACTGCTCTCCTCCACTGCTCCGGGTTGTGCCAATGGTTCATGACAGCTGACGCCAGATCACCTGCGGTAGCTTCCGGTTCAAGGATCAGACCGTATTTGGAGCTTACATCTCCTGTCCGCCAGCCTATTGGCAACACTTTTCTGCTTAATGCCTCCAGTAGTACCAGTGGCTGCGACTCATTATGACTGGTTATGCACAGGGCGTCCATCCGATCGATAAAATTCCCGGTTGACTTGTTCCAAATCAGCTCCAAATGCTCGTATTCCCGGACCTTGCTTTTAACCCTGTGAGCTAATTCAGGCTCGCCTGCGTCGCAGGACATCATAAGAAATCGTATATTTTCGATGCTCTGCTGTTTAAAGGCTTCGATAACCTCAAAAAATTTCAGAGGATTTTTCATCTCGGCGCACCGGCCGATCCAACCGATTGTCAATAACGATGAGGGTTCCGGGGATGAGTGTTTCAGCCAGCCTGCTGGTATTCCGTTGGGAATATATCGCACATTCCGCGCTCCCAATTTTTGCTGTTCCGGGATATTGCACTCCGAAACGCTTACGACAGCATCCGAATTCCGGTATATTTCTGCCGCAATATCTCGAAATACCCGGGCAAAGGCTTTTTTTTCCTCCTTCTCCTCCGGGATTTTATATCCACATTCTAAAGCGACTGCTCCCATTGCTATCTCCTTCCAGTAAAGGGCGTGTTCGGTGAGAAAAAGTGGTTTTTGGAACTGTGAAGCCAACTTCTTGCCCAACCAGCCGGCAAAACCTGTATTAAGAATATGAACGAATTCACTTTGCCGGACGAGGGGTTTTAGCTTTTTCTGAACGCTCTTTAACCAGCCAGTTAACGCAATGTTCGACTGGCCGCTTAGCCGGGGGGGTAAAACCCGCTCAAACTCGTTAATATGATTCGGCACGTCATACAGGGCTTCCTTCAAAGAAACATGTCGGTATTCGCCCGTTGCAACCTGGATGATATGAAAAGGACGTTTTGAAGTGTGCTGCAGGTACTGATGAACCCATTCGCTTACACCTCCCCTGTACCACGGATAGGTGCCTTCTAAAACTAGTAAGATAGGATCAGAAGATTCTTTCATAAAAAGTAACGGTAGACTCAGGTCCTGCGGGAAAAAGAACTAATTTATTCTTATTTCCCATTTTGATCCTCTCACAGCAGAGGAAGAAAAATGATTTTCATTGGAATAGCGACGCTTGCAAAGGGATAAATCTATTTAAAGGAAATCGATACCCGTTAAACACTTATTAAATTATTCTAAACGTAAATCCAACTCAAGGCGCAAAATTTATAAAAAGACTTTGAATAATCCAGGGATTCTGTTCAATGTTAAGGCCATAGAGAGGTTGAAATCACAGCATGCAGCTCATATGGAAGGATTACAACCAGTCGATAACTCCATCTTTGGGAAAAGACCAATTTTATAGAATCCTCTTTAAATAATATAGTACTTCTATATCCTGTCTCCCAAAAAATTAGCAAAAAACTATTATTTAATGCGTTGTGCAGTTAACTGACCTGACAGACGATTGACTCCTGCCAGCATCCATACCAAATCAATCTTTTCAGGTCTTATGAATACGGAAGACCTATTTGGAAACCAACCGCAAAACGAGTTATTATTAGTTCATATATCTATATAAAGTAAGTTATACTGAACGATCAATAATTTTACTTCGTTACTTTTTTTGATTTACCTCCTTTTATTAATAAACTCATCCGATACTTTCTCTAACTAACCTGCGCGATAAACCATTTCCTCTATTGACATGACTGTGAATCTATTCTCATTCAGCGATACCAGCAAAACTTCTCATCGAAGTGCTATAGGAACCTTTTCTATTACAGCTTTCTTTTTGGGTCTGATCTTTGTCAGTTCTTTGCTGCAGGCACAGCAACCCGGAGACAGTTTGCGGGTGGACCTCGACCCCATTGAGGTTACGGCTATTCGCTCTACAATCAGTACTGCGGATGCACCGCTTTCGCTGAGTATCAGCAGCAGAGATCTGCAGTCCGTGAATCATTCGTCCTCGCTTTCGTTAAAAAGTATTGGCGATGAACTGCCTGGACTCTGGATCGGCGACCGCCAAAATTATGCATTGGGTGAACGAATGACGATCAGAGGCCTGGGATGGCGGGCAGAATTTGGCGTCCGGGGAATGCAGGTTGTTCTCAACGATATGCCTCTGACGATTGCAGACGGACAGGCTATGACCAATATCATCGATCCCGCTTTTGTGCGACGTGCGGAACTGATACGGGGTCCCGCGGCCACCTATTGGGGCAATAGCAGCGGTGGGGTGCTCTATTTGTCAACAACCCCGGAATATGACAGTGGCACGCAGGGCCGTTTTCGCAGCATGGCCGGCTCTTATGGCACTTTTAAGCAGGAAGGTGAATTTTCCACCTCCTCTGATGAGCATCAGTTGTCGGCCTACACCAGCTATCTCAGTTCTGAGGGATTTCGCGATTACAGTGCGGTGGATATCCTGCGTTCGGGCATCACAGGATCGGTAAAACTGACCTCAAGAAGTGAAATGAAATACCAGGCCGCCTCTGTTTACATGCCTAAAGCCCACCATCCCAGCAGCCTGACAGCAGACGACGCGAGAGAAAATCCCACCATGGCCACTCCTTTTTTTGAAGAAGCGAAAGCCGGGAAAGAACTAACACAGGGACAAGCGGGGATGAGCTATATCCTGGATACATCGATCGGGATCCTCAATGTTACAGGCTATGGTATCTACCGCGACCTCCATAATCCCCTGCCCTTCGGCATCATTACCGTGGACCGCAAAGTCGGGGGGCTGCGGGCTACCATGGATCATGCGGTGGACCAGTTTGGATTTCAGTGGGGCGGTGAAATTAAGCTCCAGAACGACGACCGCGTTGAATATGATCATGCCGGCGGGGGGAAACGCGGTGATATTACCGTAGACCAGCTGGAAGAGGTAACAAACCAGGCCTTTTTTATGAACGGGAACTATAGTTTGGGCAACATCAATATCCTGGGAGGCATTCGTTACGACCGAATGCGCTTTTCCACAGATGCTCCGGCCCCCGACCAGTCCGGTGACCGTACCTTTGATTCGTTCAGTCCCAGTATCGGATTGAGTTTCCAGCCCCACTCCTATACGCTTTATACCAATCTAAGCACTTCTTTCCAGGCTCCCACCACCACTGAGCTGGTCAATCGTCCCGGGGGCGGCAATGGATTCAATCCCGATCTGAAACCGGAACGAACGGTCGGACTGGAAGCCGGGATCCGCAGCGACGAATTGTCATCGTTTCAATACGATATAGCAGCCTATCACCTGTGGATTTATGACCTTCTTTTTCCTTATCAGCTCGAAAATGACGGACCCACGTTCTATCGCAACCAGGGCGAGACGGCCCATATGGGGGTTGAGGGACATGTGGGCTATGAATTCGGAAGAGACTGGAAGCTAACGGCCACGGCCAACATTATGGCGGCCGAGTTTAAACAGGCCCAAACGCTGGACAGCCTCTCATTGGAGGGAAATACGATACCCGGTATCCCAAAAAACCGGCTTAATACAACCCTTTACTGGTCTCCCGATCATTTTTTAGGCTCACTTTCCTATGAATATGCCAGCAGCTACCCGGTTAATAACCTGAATACGGAAGAGAACGATGCTTATCATGTGCTGGATTTAAAATTAAGTTACCAGCTCTCTTTCAACCAGGCCGGCGCAACACTCCAGCCTTTTATCAATGTTAACAACCTGCTGGACGAGCGTTATAACAGTACGGTAGCCATAAACAACCCCGGGGGACGTTATTACGAACCCGCCCCCGGGCGAAACTGGCAGGCGGGCGTATCGGTAAATTTTTAAGAAGGCGACGGTAGCAGCCCGCAGTGATATTCGGTGAGGTCTTCCCACGTATGCTGGGGTATGCTTAATAGAATGCTGCAGTGGTTGTTACTAAGCAGGGATCTCCATTAACTGTTTTTCAGAAAAAGCAATCAGTTATTCACCCCTTCCGTGGTCATCTCCAGCCGGTATATGGCTGAGGGAGTGGTGATATACAGAG
>JBEPXF010000036.1:0-16252 GCA_041642075.1 Fodinibius sp. | reverse complement strand
GGCTCGTTTTGATGAAAAAAAAATTCAAAAATTACTCAAAAACAAAGAAATTGTTCGTAACGAACGTAAAATCCGTGCGGCAATTCATAATGCACAACAATTCATAGCTATTCAAGAAACCCACGGTAGTTTCAGTGAATATATCTGGTCTTTTGTGGATGGAGAACCTATTCAGAATAGCTGGCAACACCAGAACCAAGTGCCGGCGACAACCCCTTTATCCGATAAATTCAGTGTCGATCTCAAAAAAAGAGGCTTTAAATTTGTAGGCAGTACCACCATGTATGCTCACCTTCAGGCTACAGGTTTGGTGAACGATCATATTGTCAGTTGCTTTCGGCATGCAGAGGTTAAAGAACTAAACTGATTTTAATACTCAAAAGAACTCTGAAAAAAATAAAAATTGGGCATAGCAATAAAGTTCAATTTTTATATCTTTAGCCTACGTCAAAAGTGAAATAAACAATTATTACATCAAAATATTGTTAAAATATGCGTTCGATGTTCACTCTGGAAGAAGTTGGAAAAATGTTGGATATGACAACTGACGAGGTCAAAAGTGAAATTGAGAATGGCCATCTCACCTATTCATTTGATGATGGTAAAAAAAAGGTATCACTTTACGACCTGGAAAAATATATGGGGGCTGAACAAACCCAAAAGATCACGCAGGAATTTCTTGAAAGTCAAGAGTCATAACAAGTACTTATCCAAACACTGAATACTTTATTCCCTGCTAGCGGGATTCCACTATCTAACATTGGATCACTCTATTTTAGAATTATGTACTAATATCAGTAACAATCTGTTCATTATATACTGATCCTCCATCTTAAAGTAACAATGTAAGTTTGACGGAGAGTCAATATAAGCTCACCTTTATATCGTATACCCATTTATTAAAGCAAAAACATTTTTGTAACCTTTTTACCTTTTTTTCGTACAGTCTTGCTGATGTTGCACCAAAATTTCTTCTTTAGTTAATTAGAGGACCGTTAAGACATTATAACCACACGTTGGCCTTCAATGAGTGGATTAAAAGAGATAGTCCTTTTAAGAAGTAAGAAGTTAATAGTTATAATTTTTCTAACTTAAATCGGGAGTATATATGAGACTCAAAACCAGTATTTGGATCTTGGGATTGCTGCTCGTGCTATTTGCCTCATCCGGCCAGTTGAGCCATGCACAATCACTCGAAAATTTCGAAGAAAAAGTAACCGAATTCACTCTTGATAATGGACTCACCTTTATCATTATCGAGCGACCGGTAGCCCCCGTCGTTAGTTTCGCTACTTATATAAATGTAGGAGGCGCAAATGAACCGGTGGGACACACTGGCATGGCCCATATTTTTGAGCACATGGCCTTTAAAGGAACACACACTGTAGGCACTAGTAATTGGGAGGAAGAAGAGAAAGTGCTTGAAAAGCTTGATAATACCTACCAGGAATGGTTGTCTGAGAAATACAGCACTCAACCAGATTCAGCTAAAATAGATACACTCTGGAGCCAGTTTGAAGATCTTCAGGAAAAAGCGGGAGAGTATGTCATAAATAACGAATTTTCTCAGATTATAGATCGAAATGGTGGTACCGGTATGAATGCCACCACCAGTCAGGACCGCACCAATTACTTTTACAGCCTCCCGGAAAATCGCCTCGAACTGTGGTTCAGCCTGGAGTCCGACCGATTCAAAAATCCGGTATTCCGCGAATTTTACAAAGAAAAAGAAGTAGTGCGCGAAGAACGTCGCATGCGTTCAGAGTCCCAACCTATTGGTCGCCTAGTTGAAGAGTTTACTGCTGTAGCTTTCACTGCTCATCCTTATGGCCGGCCAACGGTTGGGTGGCATTCCGATATTACCGCTACCACAATGGAAGATGCAAGAAAATTTTATAACACCTATTATGTACCTAACAATATTACATTTGCAATAGCGGGCGATGTGAATCCGGAAGAGGCTAAAGAATTTGCTGAAAAATACTTTGGAGATATAGAGTCGGGTCCCAAGCCACCTCCTGTGTATACTGAAGAACCAGAGCAGAGAGGGGAACGGCGATTTACTATAGAGGGCGAATCACAACCCTATTTTCTCATGGGATTTCATACTGTTTCGCAAGATCATCCGGATTCTAAAGCACTACAGCTGCTGGGGAGTATTTTATCCGGGGGACGAACCTCGATTTTATACAAGCGTATGGTTGATGAGGAACAAACAGCGCTTCAGGTCACAGCTTTTAACGGTTATCCCGGCCAAAAATATGAAACCTTATTTGCTACCCTTGCCATCCCCAATCAAGGCGTGAGTGTGGATACTATTGAATCTTCTATCCTGGAAGAGATTGAAAAGGTCAAAACGGGAGAAATATCTCAGGAAGCGCTTGACCGTGCCCGAACAAACGCACGCGCCGACCTCATCAGAAGCCTTGACTCCAATTCCGGCTTGGCTTCCTCCCTCGCATCGGCCGAAAATCTGCGAGGTGACTGGCGTAAAGTATTCACTGATCTCGAGGAGCTTGAGCAGATTACTCTCGATGATATTCAGCGTGTAGCCCAAGAATACTTCACTAAGGACAATCGCACCATTGGGGTCATCGTCAATAAGGATTCAAGTGATGAGGAGGATACCGATGCTAATAACTAACCAATCTATTCCGAAATTTTTCAATATTCAGAATTCTACTATTATGAAGAGATTTAGCATTCTCTGTGTGTTAGCTGTTTCGATCGTCTTTAGTACTCAGACTGGCAAAGTAGCTCATGCACAGCAAGTCGGTGAATCACCACATGAAAATTTAAATTTTCCAGAACTCAATGATTTCCAAAAACCAGAAGTAGAAACCTATAGTGCTGATAATGGCATTACCTTCTATTTGGTTGAGGATAAAGAACTGCCTCTAATCAATATAACTACCCGAATACGGACTGGTGGTGTACTAATCCCTAACGAAAAAACGGGGCTTGCTTCTATCACGGGTACGGTCATGCGATCAGGTGGAACGGAAACTTATCCCGCTGATTCACTCAACGCCTTGCTCGAAAATCGGGCTGCAAGCATTGAAACCAGTATTAGTTTTACTAACGGCACCGCCAGCATGAATGTTTTAAAGGAAGATTTTGAAGAACTAATCCCTGTCTTTATTGATGTACTGACCAATCCGGCGTTCCCCGACGAAAAGATTGAACTGGCTAAAACCCAGACGAAATCCAATATATCACGCCGGAATGACGATGTTCAGCAAATCGGGACGCGTGAATTTCAACGTCTGATTTACGGTAAGGATTCTCGATATGGACGCAATACCGAGTATGAAACGGTTAATAATATCAGCCGTAAAGATTTAGTAAACTTCCATGACGAGCACTTTACAGCTGAAAATATGATGGTTGGGGTTGTTGGAGACTTCGATTCTGACGAGATGAAACAAAAACTAGAGGAATCTTTTGGACAGCTGCCGGCCGGTGATGAAACAACACTTGAATTCCCCGAAGTAGATTACGAGGCCAAAAGCTCTGTCAACTTTATAAATAAACCGGACGTAAACCAGAGCTTCGTAATGTTGGGACATATCGGTGGCATGCGCGACAATCCTGATTATGCCAAAGTGCAAGTTATGAACCAAGTACTCAGTGGTGGATTTTCGGGACGCCTGCTGCAGATAGTCCGTTCTGAAATGGGGTTAGCCTATTCAGTTTACGGGCGATATGGTATGAATAGTTTTTACCCTGGTGTATTCTATGCAGGAGTTCAAACAAAAAGTTCTACTACCGCTGAAGCTATTGATGCCATTATTGAACAAATTGAACGGCTTCAAAACGAACCGGTTACCGAAAAAGAACTCCGGGATACCAAAGATCAAATCCTGAATTCTGCTGTATTTGAATATGACAGTTATGAAGAAGTGCTGAGCCAGCAGATATCCTATGCATATCGTGGATTGCCCAGTGATGCCTTTGAACAATACATCGAGGGCGTAAGAGAGACAACCATTGAAGATGTCCAGTCTGTAGCTCAGGAGTATCTAAATCCTGATAACCTCCGGATTTTAGTTGTCGGCAATAAAGATGAAATCGGAGATCAACTCCAGAAGTATGGGGAGGTCAACGAAATTGATATCAGTATTCCCGAGCCCGGCAGTGAAGGGCAGGAAGCAGTTGAAGGAGATCCTGAGAAAGGACAGCAACTGCTCAATCAAATGGCCGACGCCGTTATTAGTCCAGATATAGAGCTCAATACGCTGACTGTATCCGGGGAAGTGCAGCAGCAGGGACAAACCATGCAAACAACCATGACCGTTGATTATCCGGATGCCATTGAACAAACGATCCAAGCCCCGATGGGTGAAGTTCAACTATCTTACAAGGGCGGGTCGGGAACGATGACAGCCAGCGGACAAGAACAACCTCTCCCCCCACAGATGGCCAATAGCCTTAAAAGTACACTAAACAAAAGCTTTATTTCTATTGCTTTGAATGCTGGAGAAGTTAATCCACAGTTCCTCGGAACCGAAGAGATCGATGGTACTACCTATAATAAGCTTAACGTAACTGTGGATGAATCAAATGTTACCATATTGCTAAATCAGGAAACCAACTATCCTGATATCATTCGTCATAAGCAATTTAATCCCCAAATGGGTAGCGAGGTAACGGTTGAAAATCATCTTTCAGACTGGGAGACTGTAAATGGCGTTGCCTATCCATATACACAAACAACTATCATTGATGGTAATGAATCGGGTAAAGCAACATATGAGAGCCATGAAGTAAATAAATAATTACTTTTCACTTTCTGTCTTACCGTATTTCTTTAAGGCTGGAGCAATCCGGCCTTTTTATATTTATATTTTCTTATCAGTAAATGATCTCCTAATATTAGATGCATTAATAAAAAACATATGACTAATTATGGCTCTTTTTACCTGGAAAGATAATCATCCCGCATCCGATGAATATGGTGAATTCTATGAAGGATATATTAATCTGGTTAACGGATCTAATGTCCTCCAAATGCTTATTGAACAGGGACAAAAAACCTTTACCCTGATTCAACGGCTTACCCCGGACGAAGCTGATCACCGCTATAAAAAAGAAAAATGGAGCATCAAAGAGGTCATTGGCCACCTTGTTGATACGGAAAGGATTATGGCTTACCGGGCGCTCAGTATTGCTCGGGGCGAAAAAAAGTCGCTACCGGGTTACGACCAGGATGACTATGTGGCTCACGCATCCTTTGACGAACGAAGCCTTCAAAGTTTATCTGCGGAATACGATGCCCAGCGTAATGCCAACATCAGCCTGTTCAGCAGTTTCAATGAAGAACAGGCGAAACACAGAGGTATAGCCAATGAAATGGAGTTATCAGTCAGGGCTTTGGTCCATATTATTGTTGGACATGAAAAACATCACCTGAAAGTTCTCAGAGAAAAATATGGTATTGATATAAATTCTGATTAATAAATGGGTCTATAGATCCATTTTAATATCCAAAGGCTTTATAGGCTGGCCTCTATTTACTGTATGATCTAATCCCAGCCTCATTTTTGCTCATATTTTCGTAGTATAGGTTTTAATTCATATTAATATTACAACATTAAATTTATCCTCCGTTGACTCATGGCGAAAGATTCCGACAAGCAAAAAATTGTACATATTCATCTACCAGAAAAAGAAAAGTACACTACAACCCTTACAGCAGGAAAGCATGAACTTATTGGTGATGAGCCGGAAAGTGTAGAGGGGGGCAAAGATAAAGGTCCCGATCCCTATGATTATCTCCTGATGTCACTCGGTTCATGTACCGTGATGACTATTAAAATGTACGTACAGCATAAAGGTTGGCCCCTGGAAGATGTATATATGGAGCTTCGCCATAATAAGCGGCATGCCGAAGATTGTGACAATTGTGAAGATCCTAAAAGTAAAATTGATGTTATCGAAAAAGAAGTGATCGTTGAGGGAGATCTAACTGATAAACAGATTGAAAGAATCCTGGAAATCTCACAAAAATGTCCCGTACACCGGACCTTAATGCAGGATATCAAGATTGAAAGTAGTATTGAACACCACTAAGGAAAATTAGATGACCCGGTATAGCCGTTTATCTGACACCAGCTTATTTTTTTATACCGGTCACCCTTTATTTAATCAATCGCTGCAGGCTGCTGTCCCTCCGAATAAGCTTCGAGCGGAACACAATTGCACATTAGGTTCCGATCACCATATGCATCATCCACTCTACTAACAGCTGGCCAGAATTTATCGAAACGAAGATGATCAAGCGGAAAAATCGCTTTTTCTCGGCTATAAGGGTGATCCCACTCTTCTGCCATGGCAACACGCATGGTATGCGGGGCATGTTTGAGTACATTATTTTCTGGATCTGCCTGTCCTTCTTCCACTTCAAGAATTTCTTCACGAATGGATATCATTGCCTCGCAAAAACGGTCGAGCTCCTCTTTCGATTCACTCTCCGTAGGTTCAATCATCAATGTTCCCGGCACCGGAAATGACATGGTTGGAGCATGGAAGCCATAGTCCATCAATCGTTTTGCAACATCAATAGACTCAATATTAGCCGATTGTTTAAATGGACGCAGATCCACAATAAATTCATGAGCAGTGCGTCCACTCTTTCCGGTATACAGAATAGGATAGTGCTCTTTGAGTCTTTCTTTCAAATAATTAGCATTGAGTATCGCAATCTCCGTTGCACGTGTCAATCCCTCTGCTCCCATCATTTTAATATAGGAGTAAGAGATTGAAAGGATGCTGGCGCTTCCCCACGGTGCAGCTGAGATTCCGGGTATGGCATATTCACCCCCGGTTTTAACGATTGGATTTCCAGGCAAAAACGGACCAAGCTCTTTAGTAGCTGCAATAGGTCCCATGCCTGGACCTCCTCCTCCATGAGGGATGCAAAAGGTCTTATGAAGATTCAGATGACAAACATCTGCTCCAATCTCAGCAGGACTTGTAAGTCCGACCTGGGCATTCATATTGGCTCCATCCAAATAAACGAGCCCCCCATTATCGTGAACAACCTCACATATTTCCTTAATATCTTCTTCAAAGACTCCATGCGTCGAAGGATAAGTAACCATGAGAGCCGCAAGGTTTTCCTTGTTCTCCTGAATCTTCTCGCGAAGATCATCCAGATCGATATTACCATGTTCATCACATTCCGTAACCACAACTTCCATCCCGGCCATTACCGCACTGGCTGGATTGGTACCGTGAGCACTATCAGGTACAATTGTAATATTCCGATGCCCTTCCCCGCAATGTTGATGATAAGCTCGAATGGTCATTAATCCCGCGAACTCACCCTGTGCCCCTGAATTTGGCTGCAAAGATATTGATTTGAAACCTGTAATTGACTTAAGCTGATTCTCAAGTTTTTCAAATAACCGGTGATATCCCCGGGCTTGTTCTTCCGGAACAAAAGGATGTAATTTTCCAAATTCAGGCCATGTAAGAGGTATCATCTCGGATGTGGCATTAAGCTTCATAGTACACGATCCGAGCGAAATCATGGAATGCACAAGTGATAAATCTTTATTTTCCAGCTTCTTCAGATATCGAAGCATTTCGTGTTCGGAATGGTATAAATTGAACACCGGATGCTCAAGATAGGAGGATGTCCGGGTTAGTGAATCTGGAAAATTGACTTCTACTTCCTCAGAAAGCTTTGCTACATCCACCTTGTTTTCAACTCCTTTTACAGAGGCAAAAATATCGAGTAACTCCAGAACATGATCCAGATCCTTAACCTCATCAAACGCAATACCTACAGAAGCATCATCAAAATAACGCAGGTTAAATTCGTGTTTAAGTGCAAGCTCACGAAGCTGTTCCTGCTGTTCATTGCTCTCGAGGGAAATTTTAAGGGTATCAAAATAGAGATCGCTTGCCACCTTAAAACCAAGATTTTCAAGGCCTTCATCCATAACCTTTGCCAGTCCATGAATACGTTTAGCAATACGACGCAATCCTTTTGGTCCATGATATACAGCGTAAAATCCAGCTATAACTGCCAGTAAGACCTGGGCAGTGCAAATATTGGAGGTCGCCTTCTCCCGGCGAATATGTTGTTCTCGTGTCTGTAATGCCATCCGGTAAACGGGATTTTCTTCTTCATCCTGGGTGATTCCAATAATACGCCCCGGTATTTTTCGCTTATATCTTTCCCGGGTTGCAAAAAAGGCAGCATGCGGACCGCCATATCCCATAGGGACGCCGAACCGCTGAGTGGATCCCACTACTACATCGGCTCCCATTTCGCCGGGTGGTGTAAGCAGGGTAAGGCTTAATAAGTCTGCAGCAACTACTACTTGTGTCTCATTTTCGTGGGCCGCATCAATCAACCCGGAATAATCTTCCACCGTGCCATCTGTAGCGGGATACTGTAGCAATATCCCAAAAAGCTCTTCACCTGTCACATCAAGCTCATTGTGATCACCCACTATCACTTCTATATCCAACGGCTCGGCACGGCCTTCCACCACATCTATCGTTTGTGGATGACACAGCTCAGAAACAAAAAACTTATGCGCGTTTTTTCGCTTAGCTCCCCGCCGCATGGAATAGAGCATCGACATCGCTTCGGCAGCAGCCGTCCCTTCATCCAAGAGTGAGGCATTCGCCAGTTCCCGTCCTGTTAAGTCGCTCACCATTGTTTGAAAGTTAATGAGTGCTTCAAGTCGTCCCTGTGCAATTTCTGCCTGATAAGGTGTATAGGCCGTATACCACCCAGGGTTTTCAAGTACATTGCGCAAAATTACATTAGGCGTCAATGTATCGTGATAACCCATACCAATAAAAGAATCGTAAATTTCATTCTGAGAGGCTAATTCACGAAAGTCTTCTAAGAAACGGTATTCGCTCATCGGTTCCTCAAGCCCGAATTGCTTTTTAAGCCGAATACCTTCGGGGATCGTTTCATCCATCAGTTGTTCGAGCGAGGGCGCTTCTATGCTAGAAAGCATTTCCCGGGTATCATTCTCATCCGGTCCAATATGTCTGTGCAAAAAGCGCTCTTTATCAAAATTGATGCTCATCAAAAACAATATTTTGGAGTTTAAATCTTAATGACTTCTTCATCAGATATTCCAGCTGCAATATTCTGAACTATTGGATAGTGATTGAATAAATAGAATGAAAGAAGGTAAGAAAAAACCGTTACAATAAACAGTTATGAACATGCCATAAAACTTTAAATAGCAATATTGATGGAAAAAAATGTTCCCTTTTTTGTATCAAAACATTAGCTCCTTTTTTAAACTAAAATAGAAGAATTTTTCTTTTATTTATTTACAATATATGTTACAAGATCTAGACCTTTTGCAAGGTGCAATTAATTCGACTGATCGTAAATTTAATAAAAGTAAAAAGCTTTTTTCATTTTTATTAGCCTGAGCTAAAAATTATTTTTATTTAGATTAATATTTCTTATTCTATGTTTTGTTAATTATATAAACAATTATTTTTCAAATGATTGAATTAGCTAATATCAAAGAGTTTTTCTTTGCATTAAATCCAATCACCCAAAGCTTTTTTGGCGGGCTTTTCACCTACACCCTCACCGCGCTTGGGGCAGCCCGTGTCTTTTTCACTAAAAGTGTCAACTATAAGGTTCTGGATGCAATGATGGGTTTTGCAGCCGGCGTAATGATAGCTGCAAGCTTTTGGTCACTGCTTGTCCCCTCTATTGATATGGCTGCAGCACAAGGTCTTATCGAGTGGATGCCCGCTGTCATTGGATTTTTAGGTGGAGGTTTATTTTTGAGAATTTGTGACGAATATCTTCCTCACCTTCATATTGGTTTACCCATGGAGGAAGCCGAAGGTTTGCCTACCAGCTGGCGACGGGCCACACTACTCGTACTTGCCATTACCCTTCACAATATCCCTGAAGGTTTGGCTATTGGCGTGCTCTTTGGCGCAGCAGCCTCAGGTATTGAAGCTGCAGGTGGAGCCACCGTTATGGGAGCTGTAACCCTGGCTATAGGTATTGGCATTCAAAACTTTCCGGAAGGAACGGCCGTTTCCATGCCTCTTCGGCGAGAAGGCCTTTCGGTCGGTAAAAGTTTTTGGTATGGACAACTTTCCGGCATCGTGGAACCCATCTCTGCTGTTATTGGTGCCGCAGCGGTGCTTATGATTCAACCAATATTGCCTTATGCCCTTGCTTTTGCTGCCGGAGCCATGATTTATGTAGTTGTTGAGGAATTAATACCGGAGTCGCAACATCGCGGAAATACTGATATAGCTACTTTGGGTACAATGCTGGGATTTAGCGTTATGATGGTTTTGGATGTTGCTTTAGGTTAAATCAAAAAAAATTACTTTATTAGCTATCTAAAGTTTTTTACTAAGGTGACGGGTTTTACAGATAGCTATGCAAAGAGACCAATTAAAGAAAGTGCTCATCGTAGAAGATGATATGATCATCTCGATGGTTTTAGAACGCATGATTAACAAAATGGGTTTTGATGTTGTTGAAAAAGCAACAACGGGAGAAAAAGCCATAAGCTTGGCGCAAGAACATGATCCTGATATCATTTTGATGGATATACAGCTCAAAGATGATATTGACGGGATTACAGCCATGCAGAAAATACGTAAATCATCAGAAGTTCCGGTAATTTATATCACTGGTAACTCTGACCAGTATTATAAAGAAAGGGCTCACAAAACCAATTATATAGATTACCTGGTAAAACCCATACAGATGGACGACCTCAAAGAATCAATAAATAAAGTATTCAACGGTAATTAAACAATCATCTCTGCATTATCCTGTTGCATTCCTGCTTCCGCATTACTATCTATTAAGCAGAAGTATCAAAAGTTTTAATTAATATAACAGCTTTTGATTTTTTAGCTGTACAAAAATGGAGGGCTTATGGAAGCTAATCTCTATATTGCAGCATTTTCGGGTTTTATCGGCGCAATCATTCTTACCTTGCTTATCTACCTGTTAAAGCTGGCGGGACAAAATCTGGACATTCCCTTTCTTATAGGAACTCGTTTCGTCGATCCACAAAACACTCAGAAGGTTTATACTGTCGGTGTAATTCTACATCTTTTAATTGGAGCCGGATGGGGCGTATTATATGTATTCCTTCTAACGGCCATGGTAGTAACACCTAACTGGCCAGCTGGAATATTATGGGGAATGGGTCACGGCATTTTTGTGGGTTCTGTAATGGGTATTATGGCCGATACACATCCTGAAATTGGAGAAAATAAAGCCATTCCTGATCCCGGAATTATGGGTAGAAAGTGGGGTTCGTTAATTCCCTATTATGTGTTGAGCCTTCATATTATTTATGGAGCCACAACGCTCGCTATCTATTACCAGATTGTTTTTGCCTAACGAAAGGAAATGTGTTGTCAATCTTCGCTTGATATTTCAGCATCCGGCTGATCAAAAGGTGTATCCTGTACCTCTGGTTGTGTTTGATGCTGCATTGCCAACCATTGCCAATACCGGCCGGCATCCTGAATAGCCAAGTCTCGTACGGAAAAAGAGCGGCCTTGGTTACCACTTGCAACATGTACAATAATATCGCGCAAGCTCATACGCTTCTGAAAAGGATTTTGCTTTAACTGAGTTGCCTGCATTCGATATCGCTTTACAATAGCTGTTTTCTTGCTTAACTGCCGCGCACTAATAATAAGCGTATCATCTTCAGTACAAACCCCCGCATCCCTGTACTGTTGATAACCTAATAAGAGTCCAAGTGGCAATAAAATCCAAGCATATACCCCATATGGTATAGTTATCCATGCTATTAATATAATGGGAAGAGACCACCACAAGGTACGTATAAGATATCGTCGTAACGCTCTCTTGGGAGGGACTGTTTCTTGTTGCGTCATTTCATAGTTGTATTCAGGAAGTACCTCTTCCAAAAATCCATGCATTTTATCTTTATTAATGAGGGGAAAAAGGACTGTGGAGTTACCTTCCTTCTCCCCATAACCGGCACTCTCGATTACCAAAGTCACATAACCAAACGGCTGACGCATCAGTCCTTCCTTAATCTGTACCGCCTGAATACGATTAAAGGGAATAGTTAATTGAATACGCTCAAATAATCCGCGTGAGATTAACAACTCATTTTTTCGGACGTCGACACTAAAATCGTAGTAGGTGATCAACGTTGTTATAAAGGAAAACAACCAAGATATGACTACTATGCTAACAATAGACATAACAACTAAGGAAGCTGAAGTCGATTGCGGCATATTGGTCTCAATAAATTGATAAATTTCTTCATCTGAAATGAATTGATCTATCTGCGAAAAAGCCGCTCCTACTATTGACAGGGCAACCCCCATTCGCCCGGATGTTGATGCCGTTACAAGCAGATCACGGGTTGTAAGCGAATATATCTTTTGTTCTCGTTTTTCCTTGTCTTCAGGATCAACACCTTCTTCCTCTCCATTTACAGCCTGACGAAGTTCTGATTTCAACAGCTCTGCCTTTTCCCGGCTTAACGCACTTATTTTAGCCTCTTTGGACGAACTGCCCGCCGTTTTTACTTCTACTGTTACCAAACCGAACATTCGTTGTATAACACCTGCACTAATATCAATTACCTGAATACGGTCTGAAGTCAAATAAAGCTTTTTCCGTACAAATACTCCATGCTCTATTCTAAGCTCCCCTTCACTTAACTCAAACGTGAAACGCAACCAGGATAACACTCCCCAAACAAGAAGGAGCACTACCACACCTACAATCCAGTAAAGGAGAAAGGTGTCTTCATCTCCACCACCAATAAAAAGAATTAGTAAAATAGTAATAAAGTTGCCCCGTAAAACATCCAATGCCTTCGTAATTGCTGCAACAGGATGTTGACGCTCTGGTTTAGACATCTTCTTTGGCTAATCGAGCAAATTTAGAAATTCGATCTCGTACGGCCTCTGCCGTTTCCTCCTCCAGTGCCGGAATGCGATGGGTTGTGGCCGCCGTTGAAATGGTAACGTCAGCTAGGCCGTAGGAACGCAGAATAGGTCCCTGGCGGGTATCTACATGCTGGACTCGCTTCACGGGCACCAATGTGCGGGTAATAATCAATATTCCACTTTGTAGGTCAATCTCATGTTCATCTACTTGGTAAGACCAGCGCTGCCATCGGATTTCAGGAATAAAAAATATTACTAATCCCGCTATGACAACCAAGACAAATGTAATGGCACTAATTACCCACAGAGACATTTGCCCCGATCCCAGATAGCTGATCATCCACATAGCCAGCGGTATCAAAAACAGAAAAAGCATAAATATAAAGGTGGATATACGCCAGGCGCTAACCGCTGATTTCGATAAATTATTTTTAGGTGAAGAACGCATTAACTAATATTTTGTTTCAGAAATAGAATGCCTAAATCTAAAAATAAAAAAAGCCACTTTGCAGTGGCTTTTCAAAGGAAATTGATACAGAATTAACCATTATTCTTTATATCCTGAATTTCCAGTCGTACCTCTTGGGAAAGCTTGCGAAGCTGCTGCAAACCTTTACGAGCACGAGTACCTGCAGCTTTGTTTCCTTTTTCGTAAAACTTTGTCATATCTTCTTCCACTCCGGCCACAATTCCTTTTAGTTCATCAAATCGGCTCATAGTAAATGTATTTTATAATATTAAAGTTTAATATCAGAAAGCTATTCTTTTTAAGCTATTCCGAATGAATATCCCCAAAGGTACAACATTAGCGCATAAAAGACGACTTTTATTCCATTCTGCCATCATTTTTCAAGAATAACTTTTTCTGCATCTGGTATCCTAGCAAGCAAAACAAATCCTACAATAAAAAGGACTACGATAACGCTCATACCTATGCGCTGACTATCTGCAAAAAAGGTCAGCCATCCAACTAATAACGGACCAGCAAAAGCTGTTACTTTCCCTGAAAGTGCCAAAAGCCCAAACATCTGGTTCTGGAGATCTTTCGGAGCCACCCTGGCCATATAGGTTCGACTCGCGGCTTGTGCAGGTCCAACAAAAATACCAAGCAGCAGTCCAAATACCCAAAACCAAAATACATCAAAAACCAGAAGTACTGCAGTGGTGGTGGTTATTAATCCTGCCAGAGAATACAGCATGGTCTTCCGGCTTCCCAGCATATCATCCAGCCAGGCAAAAGCAATAGCTCCCAATCCTGCGGTTACATTGAGTCCAATACCAAAAAGAAGCACATCACGCTCTCCCAGATCAAATGTACCTGCGGCATAGATTCCTCCAAAAGCAAAGACCGTCGCAAGTCCATCTATAAAAACCATACGAGCAATTAGAAATTGAACAATCGTCTTATATTTTCGAACCTCACTGACAGTGGCTTTAAGCTGCTTCCATCCAGAACGTACTGCTTGCGAAAGCGCTACTCCGGTATGGGGCCGGTCAGAGGTAAAGGTGAACATCGGAAGAGAAAACACAGCATACCATACTGCTACCAAAACAAAGGTTGCCCGAAGATGTTCGGCTGTTGCCTTTTCCAATCCAAAAGGAGGTTGTTCTACATCTACAAACACAAAAAGCGCTATTATGAGACAAGCAAGTCCTCCGGCATAACCCAAACCCCAGGACCAGCCCGACCATCGCCCCAATTTTTCTTCTGAAGCTAAATCGGGAAGCATGGCATTATAGAAAATAATGGCAAATTCTGATCCTATGGTACCCAGAAATACCAGTGCAAGAGCTAGCAGTACAAACTCCTGAGAAGGCATTACAAACCATAGTCCAGCCGTAGCCGAAATTGATAATAGGGTAAACCAGCCAATCCACGGCTTGCGACGCCCCATCTGATCAGCTACTGCGCCCAAGAATGGGGCGGAAAGTGCTATTACTATTCCCGCTGCACCTATGGTATTCCCCCACTGTGTACTTCCCAGCGTATCATTTTCAGCCACAGACTGCATAAAATAGGTAGCAAAAACAAACGTCTGGATAACAGCAAAAAAGGCGCTATTGGCCCAATCATAAAGAGCCCACGAAAAGAGTGACCTCACCGGCTCCCGATTATTTGTACTCATAAATATTTCCCATTTAATTTATAATACCGTCTATTATGAATGGAATACTTGTGAAATGCAACTTGTTATCTTAACCTGACAAATAGATATAATTTCAAGAACCTATAAACTTTATGACCGAGCAGAACAAAAATCTGATTTATATTTACGATACGGATGATCAAAAGATCATCATGATTGATAGCGAAACCGGGGAACGGGTTCGTGAAGAAGACGACGAGGTAACTACCTTTCTCAAGTATCTGAGTGAGCAGCGGGAAGACCAATTACTCCGTAAGTTTGCCGTCTGGTGTACCCGACAAATTAATAAGGAACTAAAACCGATCCAGAAAAAAATCCTGGATCTTGCTGAAAAAGCAGTCCGGGAAGATGTAGAAACCAAAGATTTAGAAGAACTATATAATGAGACAGAGGGTACAGCGGTAGCAGCAGATACCGTGGGCTTACGTCAAGGTTCTGAAAGTGCTCCAGCCTATCTCGCAGCACGGGAATGCATCAATCCCGATGCCTTGGAGGGAGCCATACAGGCAGCACGGTTTCACCGCCTCTGGGTTGAAATGAAGGGAAACAAAGAATCACTTTCGGACAAGGCACTGGAAGAAATCAAAGCTTCTTCCGATAAAAGTACAATCCAACAGGTTAAACAAAAACAGACTGACCAGCTTCTTGATCTTATGAATGATTAAGGCTACTATTCTCACAAATCAGCTCATATTTCAAATAACAAATTTCTTGCTTGAAAATCCGAAGTAGCATTTTTCGTTTAGATTATTAGTTTATAGGGCATTCGCGTTTATCGTTTTATTCCAAAACAAAAATTAAATAAATAGTACTCATGGAAATACTCAAGGTTGGCTTTATAGGATCGGGATTTATTGCGCAGTTTATGGCTAAAGCGATGAAACAGGTACGTGACCTGGAGCTAACAGCCGTTTATAACCGAGGCGGTGCCCACGAGCTGGCACAATTTGCAAAAGATAATCGCCTTGGGAAATGTGAGATATATAATTCCATCGAAGAAGTCTGTCAAAATTGCGACGCCGTAGCGGTACTGGCTCCTAATTTTGCCCGTGTAGAATTGGTAGAGGAAATTGTTGATGCCGTACAGGGAGGAGTGGAACTACGAGGTATTATCTGTGAAAAACCATTGGGACGTACTATCGCCGAAGCTCAACGCTTAGTAGAACTGGCTGATTCCGTAAATTTAT
>JBEPXF010000035.1:0-16350 GCA_041642075.1 Fodinibius sp. | reverse complement strand
TTAGCAGTAGATGAATTTCAGGATATCAATTCCATGCAGTACCAATTGGTCCATTTACTTGGTAAGGGACAGAATTTGCTGGCAATCGGGGATGCCGATCAGGCTATTTATGGCTTTCGCGGATCCAATGTATCTCTTTTCTTTCGCTTTGAGGATGATTTTAATGCTCGCAGTATCTCCCTTAAGCAAAATTACCGGTCAACTGATTCTATTCTGAACGGTGCTTCTTCACTTATCAATCATAATAACCAATCTACAAACAATAAATTGATTGCCCAGAAAAAATCTCAACATCACATTGCCAGTGTTGAGGCCGATAATCCTTATCGGGAAGCAGATTATATTCTCGACCAGATCAATCGATATGTTGGCGGCACGGAAAGCCTTACGACTGGAAAGCATACCAACAGTGAATACAGCTATAGTTTTGGAGATATAGCAATACTATTCCGCACCAATTCGGTTGGTGAAGCGCTCTTCAAATCTTTGTTAAAATCTGGAATTCCCGTCCATTTTGGAGACGGAACTTCTTTTTTAAATGAGCCTCCTTTTACGATTATAGGAAATATACTTCGATTGGTACAGCAACCCGACGATCGCCTTATTCTAAGCAACATCCTCAAAGAGGTATACGAGTGGAACCAAAAACAAATTACCTCATTCCTTCAATCTTTAACGAAATTCCACACAACCCTATTTGGCGAAACCCTAAAGGAAACAATTAGCCAACCATTACAGGAGGATCTTACTGATTTATCCAATATATATAAAAAAGCGGCCGAATTAATCGATTCCAATCAGCAGCTCTTTGATGCTGTAACCACAATCTGTGATCACTTCATTGAGGATGACAAGTTGAGCAAATCCCAACAATTAAAAAAAGAAACGCTCCTCGAGCTTTCCGCTGAATCAGCTGGAGAAATCAGCCGCTTTCTGAAGCAGCTTCAGCTTAATCCTTATGCCGATGTAGGGCGACTTAAAAAACAAGCTGTACATCTTCTGACATTTCATGCGGCTAAGGGACTGGAATTTCCGATCGTTTTTATTGCTGCCGCTGAAGAAGGAGTTACTCCTATCTTGCGCGAGGACACCGATTTTGAAGAAGAGCGCAGGCTTTTCTATGTAGCCATGACACGGGCCGAGGATGAGCTTCAAATTGTTCACTCCAAAGAGCGTTGGCGCTTTGGAGAAAAAGAATCCATGAAACCTTCCCGTTTTATTGACGAAATTTCGGAAGATTATATTAAAAGACAGTCAATTATAGAAAATTCGTCTGATGACGAACAAAACGAGGATGAACAGCTCGGACTTTTTTAATCTTCCATACTCTTTATATATCCCAAATTCAACTCATTTTAAAATTCGGTAGGTAATCCAAAAAAAATATACTATACTTAGGTGTTTGATCATCATTTATTGCGTAAGCAATGCGATATCAAACATTTAAGTAGCACACGAAGTAAAATTTTTTGGAGATTTACAATGGCAGAACGCGAAGTAGGAACAGTAAAATGGTTTCATAACGGGAAAGGTTATGGATTCATCACTCGAGAAGAAGGAGAAGACATCTTTGTTCACTATAGTGAAATAGAGATGGAAGGCTATAAAAAGCTAGAGGAAGGCCAAGAAGTCGAATTCACTGTGGCTGAAGGAGATAAAGGCCTTCAAGCTCAGGAAGTAATTCCGATTTAACAAGCATTTAACATATAGTAAAAGCACCATTGCTTATCAATGGTGCTTTTTTAAATACCTTTATGCATTTTAGGGACTGATTGGCTCTTCAGCGAGCTTGGACTTGTAAGCCATGGCGTAAATTTTCATTTGCTTAACCATGGAGGCAAGACCATTCGACCGGGTAGGCGACAAGTGCTGCTCCATCCCTATTTTTTTAATAAATTGGGGATCGTTTGCTATAATATCGTCGGGAGTCTGATTGGAATAAAACCGAACCATGAGAGCAACTAATCCTTTGGTGATGGCCGCATCACTATCGGCTTCAAATATAACTTTATCCCCTTCCAGTCGGGTATGTAGCCATACTTGTGATTGACATCCCCGTACCAAATTCTCTTCAACTTTATACTCCTCATCCAGGGGATCTAATGTTCTTCCCTGTTTTATAATATGCTTATACCGTTCTGTCCAGTCACTCAGGGCTTGAAACTCATCTATAATCTGTTGTTGAACTTCTTGAATATCTGGCATAACAATTCTGTAGGATCATCATTAATGTAATACGAATAATACAAATTAATGATGACAATTCAAGTATATAAACTTATTTAAGCTCTTGCTCTTCAGTACGTAATCTGAATTAAATTATTCAGATTCTAATTTTTCTCCCAGTTCATGGCATCGCTTGTTTAACGTTTCCATAACCTTCTTCTGCAGGGAAATATTCTCAACTTCTGCCCGGATAATGGTTTCATTCTTAAGGTTAAATAGACGTGAGGTCCCTTTAACCTGAATAGGTAGACCCGACTTATGCTTAATAATTCCTTTAAACTCTTTATCATTAAAAAAGGTATGTTCATCGGCTTGATCAAAACGATGCTTTAGAGATGTCAGATACTTTTCATGCAGCAGATCCCAAATCTTAATTCCCCGCAGTTCGTCTTTCTTATAACCAATGAGGGATCGAAATGCCTTATTAGCGGAAATAATATTTCCCTGTACATCTACATCTATCAAGGTACGATGAGTTTCTTCCCGCAATTCATCAAACTCAATTTTGGTATTTACATACTGCTTTTCAGCCTCTTTCCGTTCCGTAATATCATGCTGATACGATACCCAATGAGTGATATTCCCCTCTCTATCAGTAAGCGGATGAATATCCCATTGGTTTACAAATGCACTTCCATCCTTTCGGTAATTAATAGTCTGGCCAAAAAAACACTGCCCGTTAGACAAACGTTCTTTGAGTTTGTCTAATACCTTACGGTCGGTTTTAGGCCCCTGTAAAATACGCGGAGTTTTCCCGATGACTTCCTCTTTTGAGTAGCCTGTCATTTTACAAAAACCATCGTTTACATAGACAATTTCAGGACCCGGCTCTTCCAGCTGAAGGTCAGTAATTAATATAGAGTCATAATCGGTACGTATAGCTGATTCTAATAACTCAAGGTGGCGCTCTTTTTCTTCTTTCTGATCTACTAAATCAGATACGATTTCTTTCAGCTCGTTAAAACACTGCTCGTTTTTACAAAGACCTCTTAGCTCTTTTAATTCATCCGGCTGCATATTATTAGGAATCTACTTCTATTTTGGATTTTATCATAACATACTTACACTTTAACACTTAGTTTCAACACAAATGTAAAATTAAATCATTCCGAAAAAATGTATTTTTTTCATTAAAGTTATTATACCGTTATTTCAACAAAAGTTTAGATATGGTATTTAGCTGCATATTAGAGGTGCCTTCGTAAATCTTTCCGATTTTGGCATCACGGTAATATTTTTCTACGGGATATTCCTTTACATATCCGTATCCTCCAAATAGGTCAACTGCTTGAGAGGTTACACTTTCTGCCACTTCAGAAGAATGATATTTCGCCATAGCCGCCTCCTTGAGAAAATCCTGGCCATCCTCTTTCAAACGAGCTGCATTATATACAAGCAAGCGTGCCGTCTCAATATCAGTGGCCATCTTGGCCAGTTGAAAACGAACTCCCTGGAAATCAGAAATTGCCTGACCAAACTGCTCCCGTTCCTGAGTATAGTCAAGGGTAGCATCCAGCGCGCCCTGAGCAACTCCAACCATCTGTGCACCGATGCCTATTCGCCCCTCATTCAGGGTTTCCATTGCTACTTTATAGCCTTTTCCTGCTTCACCAAGGATGTTTTCTTTAGGAACCTTGCAATCCTCCAGCAAAACTTCACAAGTAGAGCTGGCACGTATACCTAATTTATTTTCTTTTTTAGATACCGAAAATCCTTCAAAATTACGCTCTACCACAAAAGCAGTAATCCCTTTATATCCCGCATCGGGATTAATATTGGCAAATACTAAAAAGATATCTGCCTCATTCGCATTCGTAATCCACATTTTAGATCCGTTCAACACATAATGATCTCCCTCTTCTTTAGCAGTCGTTTTGAGAGCAAAAGCATCACTACCTGAACCAGCCTCTGACAGACAGTACGCGCCTACCTTTTCAGTAGCCAATTGTGGGAGATAACGTTCCTTAATATCATTGCCTCCAAAATTCAGAAAAGCATTATTAACCAAGGTATTTTGCACATCCATAAACACACCGGCGGAGGCGTCTATGCGGGAAATCTGTTCAATAGCCAAAATCGACATAAAAAATGATCCCCCGGCTCCACCATAGGCTTCGGGAATTTCGACACCCATTAATCCCATGTCAAAAAACTGCTGTACCAAATCGGGATCCAGCTTTGCCTTTTTATCCATCTCCCGAACTTTGGGTTCGATAACACTTTCAGCAAAATCACGAGCTGCATCTTGTAACATTTTTTCATCTTCCGTTAGTTTACTTAGCGGAGATACTGGCTGATCTACTTGTTCCATGGAATAGTTTTTTTAAATACATTTTATTTGGATCCTAAATATAGGAAATACACTTAAAAGTATCGGCCCTTATATAAAACATTATAGAACATAACCATCACGAGGTGGCTATTTTTAGTAAATAAAGGTTAAGCTCTTTATCTTAAATTTTAAACAGCCAGATAAGAACTATTATTATGAGTAACGCATCATCAGGAAAAAAGTCGTTATTTGAAGAGTTTCCTCCCATATCGACTGAAGAATGGGAAAAAGTTATTGAGCGTGATTTAAAAGGTGCCGACTATAAAGATGAGCTCCGCTGGGAAACCGACGAAGGTATTGCCGCTCTCCCTTTTTATCGCAGGGAGGATCTTGAAGAGCTAGACCGACAACATCCGGTCTCAAAAAAGTTTAGCGACAAGAGGGCAAATAGCTGGGAAATTCGGGAACCCACTTTTGCAAACGATATTAGTTCTGCGAATAAAGCCGCCCGAAATGCACTTAAATGTGGGACGGATGCACTAGAGTTCCATCTGACCATACGCCGCAGCGAAGGTATGCTGGGTGGCGACCTGCAGGGATTGCCTATTCAAAACCAAGAGGATTTCCACCAGCTCTTTGAAAATATTTCAATTGAAAATACGGCGCTTCATTTTGACGCGGGGCTTGCCTCTCCCGCCCTCTTGGGGATGCTCTGGAACGAAAGCAAAGAACGGGGATTAGCTCCTAAAAATATCAGAGCCTCCTTTAGCTACGATCCATTTATCTATCTGCTGTTAAACGGACATTATCCCAACGAAAAAAAACAGCTCAGCCGGGACATCTTGCAACTTGCTGAATTTACCGATAGCAAACTGCCGGAAGTATATCCGCTGTGTATAGATGCTCGCCCCTATCACAACATGGGCGCCACTATTGTACAGGAACTCGGGTATGCATTGGCGGGAGCCTCCGAATATCTGTCTATGCTAACCAACAACGGATATGATATTAATAAAGCAAGTAATTGCCTCCACTTTAGCTATTCCATAGGATCCAATTACTTCCTGGAGATAGCCAAGTTTCGGGCCGTGCGGCTGCTTTGGAAGAATTTATTAGAAGCTTATGGCGGCAATTCCGAACAGAATAACATCTATCTGCATGGTGAAACTTCCCGGTGGAATAAGACACTTTACGATCCCTATACCAACATGCTGCGCACTTCAACAGAAGGCATGTCTGCTGCTATAGCGGGATGTGATTCCATAACCGTACTGCCGTTTGATCAGCATTTTCGACAACCAGATGATTTTTCTCAGCGAATTGCCCGCAACCAGCAGCTTATCTTAAGGGAAGAAGCCTACCTGGATAAAGTTGAGGATCCGTCGGCCGGCTCCTATTATATTGAGAAACTAACCGATAAACTGGGTCAAGAAGCCTGGAATATCTTTCAAGAAGTGGAAGCCGAAGGCGGGTTATTGAAAGCTATCGAAAATGGCACCATTCAGTCGGCTATTCAGGAATCTCAACAACTTCGGTATCAGGCAATTGCCAGCCGCGGACGTATTTTCGTAGGTACCAACCAATACACCAATCCCGATGATCAAATGGCTGCCAAAATTGATTCTGATTATCAAACGATAGCGCTAAACGACTCTGATATTGAAATTAAAAGTAACAGTAGTAATCTGCCCGAGTATTTAGCAGAGGCATTTGACCAGGGGGCCGGCATGGCAGATATAGCATCGCGATTATTTAATTTCGGGAAACAGCGATATAGGGTTGTACATACTTACCGTGGTCCACAGGCATTTGAAGAACTGCGTCTGGCTACTGAAAAGCATAAAATGACTCCGAAGGTGCTTAACTTGCCGCTCGGTGATAAGAATTGGCGCAAAGCCCGATCAATATTCTCTGCTAACTTTTTTGGTTGTGCCGGTTTTGATATTGAAGCTCCCATCAGTTTTGAAAATGTGGATGCAGCTATTAAAGCCATAGAAGAACAACAGTCGGATATTGTTGTCATCTGTAGCTCGGACAAAGAATACAAAGATCTCGTCCCAGCTATGGCGAAGGAAGTTAATAGCCTTATAAATAAACCAATTCTAGTATTAGCCGGATATCCCCGGGAAGATCTGGATCATTATAAAGAAGCAGGAATAGATGAATTTATTTATGCCAAATGTAATGTACTTGAAACATTAAAAAGATTTCAGATAAAACTTGGCATACTAAAAGACTAAAATGAAAAATAACCCGAGTGTCATATATCATATTGTTTCCCAATAATTGTAAAGGTCTAAAACAATTAAAAAACGTAATTTTCTTTTCCTGCCTACTTGGTCTTTGGGTTGCAGGATGCAGTCACACTGCCGAGCTTACCAGGGAAGCCCCTTCCAAAGAGTCGGCCAAAGTGGAGTATACCATCACTTATTATATCCATGCCGATGCCGACTATTTATTTCACGACCCAAATGGGCAACCAGTCCGTGCAAATTCCCAAGTATTAGAAACCGCTCTTGAAGTAGCAAAAAACGCCCAATTAGGCGAAGTATTTATTTTTTACCAACAACCCGAAAAAAAGATTCTAGGACTATTCCCACGTAAAAGTAATATGTTATACCACTATGTGAACGGGAAGAAGACCACCCAGGTAAAATACCGGCACTCTGATGGTGATGAAGATTTTCTCACTACCGAAGCTCAACTTTACAACCAATATCACTTTCATTCCGAAGATCGGAGCCAACAGAATTATTTTCTCTATTTTGGACATGAAATACCGAATGAGGAGGGGACAAGCTACCATCAATCATTGCCAAATATTCGGGTAAACACCTCCTCATTTGCAGAAGGCATTCAGCATTTTCTATTGACTGATCAAGAACAGTTTGATCTTGTGGTACTCTCCACCTGTAATAACGGGACTCCAGCCATGGCATATTATCTTGCTCCTTTTACTAATCATCTGCTGGCCTCTCCTCAGAATTTACACTTGTCGCATATCGATACAGAGGGCTTGCAATTATTGGAGGATAATCCTGAGACTTCGTCCCGAAAAGTAGCACATTCCCTTGCGGATAACACCTTTCAACGTCTTAAGAAGGAAATCCAAACCACTATAACACTGGCGGAATATGACTTAAAACCTGTCCGCAAATATATTAGTGACCTTTACGATCTTACTACAGCCTTCGAGGATTCGACACGCTTAAATCCATACCGCGAAAATATAGATTGTGCGCAATTTCCTTTTTTTAATGCCGAAAAATATACGCAAGGTATAAAAACATGGTATAGACCGGCCAAGTTTGGAAGAAATGCTACTTCAACAACCGGGCATTCAGGCTGGGGATGCAAGCCCAAATTAGAGAATTAATAAAAAAAACACAGTACCATCTTTTAGTAGTAATAGACAAAGACACTCGACAGAATCATATTACTCGTCACGCATGCGCTTCGGAGTAGGTAAATTCCGGATCGCCAAACTTTTTTAGCGTACGATAATGAGACGCCACCGCTTCAAAAAAAGTGTCGTGCTGGTTATAGGGAATATCATACTCCTTGGCTGTTCTCTCAACGATATGACTGATTGCCGGATAGTGAACACTGCATATTCTCGGAAAAAGATGATGCTCAATCTGAAAATTTAGCCCCCCTACGAACCAACACAGCGCCTTATTATCACGTCCAAAATTATTTGTAGTCACCATTTCATGAATCATCCAGTGTTCATCAATCATATTCTCTTCGTCCGGTACCGGATGATCAGTTCCCTCAACCACATGAGCAAGCTGGAAAATTATGCCAAGTATAATTCCGGCTGTAACATGAAGAGTTGTAAATCCAATCAGAAGATGAATCCATGTAATATCCAAGAAAAGCATCGGCAGAACCAGCATGTAGGTATAGTATATTGCCTTGGTTACAAATAGGATTACCCACTCGCTGGTTGGGTGGGTTTTATTTTTGTAGGGACCGATATTCTTTTGCAGAAAATACTTATAGTCTTTAATAAATACCCAGAAAAATGTAGCCAGGCTATAAGCAAAAAAGGCAAGAATATGCTGAGCGCGATGGATCGTTTTAAATTCTGAATGGGGTGAAAGACGGATGAATTCGGCAACTTCAAGATCCTCATCATGTCCGTGAATATTCGTATAAGTATGATGGATTATATTGTGGGTTATCTTCCATATATACCCATTCGCTCCCAGAAGATCGAATGTAAATCCTAAAGCGCGATTAATATGTTTGTTCGAAGAATAGGCTCCGTGAAGCGCATCATGTGAAACAGAAAAACCGATACCGGCCATCCCTATCCCCATCAAAAAGGTTAAAAACCACATGGCTCCGAGAGAGAGCTGGCCCGAAATAATTAATGCATAGGATCCAAAATAAAGGGTCAGTAATACAACGGTTTTTACCACCATTTGGACATTTGCATGCTTTGAGAGGTCATTCTCTTCAAAATACTCATTAACCCGCTTTTTTACGGTTTTGCTAAAGGCACGGCTTGTACTATTGTTGAATGTTACTTTCTCAACGTTAGCCATAAGCTACTTATCTGATTATTTAATTAGACATATACTTAAAATATCAAAAAAACTTTTGCGAAATTATCTTACAGAAGGTTTGGCTGGTATTATAAAAACCCCATATATATAGAAGAGTAGACGATAAATAATCCTCCTATCAGCCAAAAACTCCTGATAATGAATAAGGATCATCCATTACATAACTACGGTACAATAAACAAGTTATTTTGCGATTTCACCACAAAAAATTACTCTATAACTAAATTAACGGCTGTAAACCTATAATAGGTACAAGGAAAAACGGTTTTCCACATCCACAAGAGAATCAATACTATAACTTTTTTGACATCCGGAAAATTATAAAGCCATGAAATATAACTGTTCAGCTTTTTAAAGCTATCCAGATTTCGTAGGTTAGCATAAAATAACAGCTAAGCCAATAGTATTACTTAATAGAGATTCAATCTCATTAGGACCTTTTTAACTCTTAATATCCTAAACTTCTTGCCAAATTTAAAATAACAACAATCTGTCATACTCGCTTTTGGCATGAAATATCGCATTTATGAGACCTGATTTTTCTGACATACCATTTAGATCGGATTTTCCTTTTGATGACCAAGAGAGCAGAGAGCAGACATGGAATACAGCTGAACAGATCCCCGTAAAACCCCGATTCGAAAAATCAGACATCAACGATCTGGAGCATCTGGATTACGCCGCAGGCATCCCACCCTATCTGCGCGGCCCCTACGCTACCATGTATACCTACCGGCCTTGGACCATACGCCAGTATGCTGGTTTTTCAACAGCGGAAGAATCCAATGAATTTTATCGCAGAGCACTGGCGCAGGGACAAAAAGGACTTTCCGTCGCTTTTGACTTGGCTACACACCGGGGATACGACTCTGATCACCCCCGCGTTTCCGGCGATGTTGGCAAAGCAGGAGTCGCCATCGATTCTATTTTGGATATGAAGGTCCTTTTCGACCAGATTCCACTGGATAAAATGTCGGTTTCTATGACCATGAACGGAGCCGTTATTCCGATTATGGCTTTTTATATTGTGACGGCCGAGGAGCAGGGCATATCCAAAGAACAACTAGCGGGCACTATCCAGAACGATATCCTCAAGGAGTTTATGGTGCGCAATACCTATATATATCCACCAAAACCGTCAATGCGCATTATCGGGGATATTTTTGAATACACTTCAAAATATATGCCTAAATTCAACTCCATCAGCGTAAGTGGCTACCACATGCAGGAAGCGGGAGCTACCTGCGACATTGAGCTGGCTTACACGCTGGCTGACGGGCTTGAATACCTCCGCACGGGCATTGATGCCGGACTGGATATTGATGACTTTGCGCCGCGTATTTCGTTTTTCTGGGCTATTGGGATGAATCATTTTATGGAAATTGCCAAGATGCGCGCCGCGCGAATGCTTTGGGCTAAACTGGTTAAACGCTTTGATCCGGACAATCCCAAGTCTATGTCACTGCGTACGCACAGCCAAACATCAGGATGGAGCCTGACCAAACAGGATCCCTACAACAATGTAGCACGAACCACGATTGAAGCGATGGCGGCAGCTTTTGGACATACCCAATCACTGCACACAAATGCGCTGGATGAAGCCATTGCTCTCCCTTCTGACTTTTCTGCACGCATTGCCCGTAATACTCAAATATACCTGCAGGAAGAAACGGGTATAACGAAAGCAGTTGATCCTTGGGCAGGTTCTTACTATGTGGAATACCTGACCGACCGAATTGCCCGCAGGGCCTGGGAGCTGATTACAGAAGTGGAAGAACTTGGCGGCATGGCCAAAGCCATTGAAACGGGCGTTCCCAAAATGCGGATTGAGGAAGCTGCAGCAAAAAAGCAGGCCCGAATCGATTCCGGTAAAGAAACAATTGTGGGCGTCAACAAATATCAGCTTGACAAAGAAGAGCCGATTGACATTCTTGAAGTGGATAATGAAAAGGTCCGAAAAGCCCAGCTCGACAGACTCGACAAGCTGCGATCCCAGCGCAACGAGGAGGAAGTACAAACGGCGTTAAATGCCATCACAAAAGTAGCTGAAACCGGGAAGGGGAATCTGCTGGACGTTGCGGTGGAGGCCGCCCGCAAACGGGCAACGCTCGGTGAAATATCCGATGCGATGGAGAAAGAATTCGGACGTTACAAAGCAACCGTAAGATCAATATCAGGCGTGTATTCTTCAGAAATTGATAAAGACGAAAACTTCAAAAAGGCCCAGGAATTGGCTGACGAGTTTGAAGAAGTGGCCGGACGACGTCCCCGTATCATGGTCGCCAAGATGGGCCAGGATGGACACGACCGCGGAGCAAAAGTGATATCCACCAGCTTTGCTGATCTCGGCTTTGATGTAGATATTGGTCCGCTTTTCCAGACTCCGGAAGAAGCCGCCCGTCAAGCTGTTGAAAATGATGTGCACATTCTGGGCGTTTCCAGCCTGGCTGGGGGACATAAAAGCCTGGTTCCACAAGTGCTTGAAGAACTCGAAAAACTTGGCAGGGACGATATCATGGTCATCGTTGGCGGAGTGGTACCGGAACAGGATTATGAGTTCTTATATGAAAAAGGCGTAGTCGGTATTTTTGGTCCGGGTACTGTTATTTCACTGGCTGCCCAACAAATTTTGAAGATACTAATCGACAGCCAGAAATAGTTTAACACCTCCTGCCTCAAGAGGGGAGGTCATAGGTGCATCCAAAGCTAGTTATGACTAACAATTCTAGTACAAATAAAAACTCATCACTCTCGATGAGTGAAGGTGAAAAGCAAAACAGCTCTATTAATCCTGAAATACGCAATCGATTTAAAAATCGTCGGTCCCCCCTTTCCCTTGACGATTATGTAACTGGCATCAAGAATGGTGATCGAACTATTCTGAGTCGTGCCATTACCCTTATCGAAAGCACGAAATCATCTCACAAGGAACTGGCGCAGAATATCATTGAACAATGTCTTCCTGATACCGGAAATTCTATTCGTATAGGGATTACGGGAGTGCCCGGCGTCGGCAAAAGTACGTTTATCGAATCGCTAGGTAATCATATTCTGAAAGAAGGAAATAAACTGGCGGTATTAGCCATCGATCCCAGCAGCACACGCTCAAAAGGGAGTATCCTCGGTGATAAAACACGCATGGAGACGTTGGCTAATAACGATAACGCTTTTATTCGTCCCTCTCCCACAGGCGGATCACTGGGCGGGGTTGCCCGTAAAACGCGGGAGACTATCTATCTCTGTGAAGCCGCAGGGTACGACAATATTTTTATAGAAACGGTTGGTGTTGGACAATCCGAAACAGCCGTTCACTCTATGGTCGATTTCTTTTTGTTATTAATGCTGGCCGGGGCCGGAGATGAATTACAGGGCATCAAGCGGGGTATTATGGAGATGGCGGATGCCATTGCTATTAATAAAATTGATGAAGCCAGTGAAAAAGCGGTATCGCAGGCGGTCCGTGAATACAAGAACGCTCTTCATCTGTATCCAAAGGATAAATCAGGATGGAGTCCCGAAGTTACAACCTGTTCGGCCATAACCGAAAAAGGTATTCCGGAAATCTGGACTCTCATCCAAGAATATGTCCAACTAACAAAGGATAACGGTTACTTCCAGGATAAGCGAAACCACCAGGCCAAGCACTGGATGTATGATACCATCCGCAATCAACTTACGGAACACTTTTACGAAAATGAGGCCGTACAAGAACAAAAAGATCAAATTGAACAACAAGTTTTAAACGGAAAAATGAGTTCCTTTAAGGCTGCGCATTACCTACTGGAGTTGTATTTTAAATCGAAATAAAATTACATTGCGTTTGTAGGTTACCGTCACTGACTACCAGATAACACCATAGAAGAACAAATGTCTGATCAGGATCAGCAAATAACACTCGTTTTATCAGGTGGAGGAGCGAAAGGCGCCTTTCAGGTGGGAGCTCTTGAAGTTTTTTTTGATCAGGGTTATGAATTCGATGTGATCAGCGGGGTTAGCGTTGGAGCGCTGAATGGAGCAATGATTGCCACCGGCCAATTTTCTGAATTACTACAACTATGGCATTCAATAAGAAAAAGAGATATTCTTCGCACCCGTCCCATTGCCGGAGTAATTAAACAGTTTGTTTTATATAAAATGGGAATCTCCAGTCCCCCACGGGGAGTACATAATCACAAGCCACTTAAGCGACTTCTTTCCAACTATTTGATAGATAAAAAAGTACACACTCCTTTCCATTTCGGCTTTGTAACACTCGAAAACGGAAACTATGTCAAAGCTACCGTACAAAGAGGGGAGCATCGTATAGATGAAGATGACATTCTGCGTATTTTAGCGTCTTCTGCCATACCCGTACAATTTGATCCGGTAGACTTCTACAACCAAACGCTTGTGGACGGCGGAATACGCAATATTTCTCCCATTGCAGAAGTACTCCCTTATAATCCTGATAAGATTGTTATTATGCCTACCGAGCCGCTTGATGGCCAACAGGATAAAGTCAAAGTAAATGATATCCTTCGTATCGCTAAGCGTTCGATTGATGTAATGCTGGAAGAAATTTTCAAAGAGGATATCCAGCGATTTGTCCAGATTAATCGACTCGTCGGACAAGCGGCGAGCCAGGATGCTACTCTTAAAAAACCCAATGGTACACCTTATAAATACATTAAATCCCATATTGTAGCTCCCCAGGAACCACTGGGCGATTCTCTCGATTTTTCCGAGGACATGATTAATAAGCGCTATAAAGCCGGTAAAGAGCGGGCTCGCCAGGTTTTAGATCTACCGGATAAAAATGACTCTAGCTAAGATTCAGTTCTGATTGTGATGGAGTAAAGGCTACTTCATCATCTTCAATATCCTGATCTCCCAGTACTTTTGTCATCTCACTGCGTAGTTTCTGAATACTCAGCCCACTAGTTAACGAACCGTTTTGCGCGACAGATATCCGTCCTGTTTCCTCGGAAACCACTACCACGAAAACATTATTCGTTTCGGTAATCCCCACGGCTGCCCGGTGCCGTGTTCCAAATACAGATGAAATATTTTGATTCTGAGAAATCGGCAGATAGCAACTTGCTGCAACAATCCGGTTACTTCTGATTACAACCGCGCCGTCATGCAGCGGAGTATGCTTGTTAAAAATAGTCTGTAAAAGCTGGCTATTTACGCGGGCATCCAGCTGAATGCCTACATCCACTAAATCCTGCAGCGTAGAGGAACGGGCAAATACAATAAGGGCTCCTGTCTGAGTATGTGACATGTTACGTACGGCATCAATCACTTCATCAATAATATCCTCGGAATTGGACTGCACAAAAAAACGATCAATATTAGTATTTTGCCCCAACCGATAGAGCAGCTTTCTTATCTCTGGTTGAAAGATGATAAATACGGCCAGAATCCCTACATCCAGAATACCCCGCAGGATAAAGTTAATAGTGCTAAGCCCCATTGCACTTACGGCAGCATTTACCAGAATAATAAAAACGAGTCCCACAGCCGCCTGAATGGCAAAGGTCCCCCGTATCCACCGGTAAAGGTAGAATAATACCATCGTAATGATAAGGACTTCAACAAAGTCCGTAATACCAAATTCTAAGAATCCAATGGGGATCAACGGAGTATCCTCTTTAACTAAAAATATTTATATGTGTATAAATATAACTATAATTTTAGCAACTTTAATATCTCTGATGGAATTGATATCTCTTCTTGACTGACAACTCTAAGTTCGTAACTAACCTTTTAAACTGAAGTTAGGGCGTTATATACCTTTAGAGAATCATGTGCTTCCTTCACATCATGTACACGGATAATATTCGCTCCCTGCAACATTGCATGATAGTGTACGGCAATCGTTCCGATAAGACGTCCATCGACATTACGACCATTTAAAATATCTCCAATCATTGATTTCCGGGAAGCGCCTACCATAACAGGATATCCCAAAGATCGAAAGGCATCCAGATCGGCTATAAGTTTTCGATTATGTTCCAGTGTTTTACCAAAACCAATGCCCGGATCAATGATAATCGTATCCAGTTCTCTTTCTTTTGCCAGAGCAAGCTTTTGTTTAAAGAAAAGGTAGACATCATTGGTCACCTCATCATAGGTGGGGTTCTCCTGCATGGTTTCCGGATCTCCCTGCGTATGCATTAAAATATAACCGGCATTATATTCTGCGCATAAACCTGCTAACAACGGTTCCTTAAGTCCGCTCACATCATTAACTAAATGCACGCCCCGCTCCAATGCCTCGCGCGCGACCCTGTATTTGGTAGTATCAATTGAAAAAAAAGTATCAGGGAATTGCTTTACCGCTTTTTCTATTATCGGAATTACCCGATCAAGCTCTTCCTCCTCAGAAACCGGTTCTGCACCGGGACGGGTGGACTCTCCTCCGATATCAATGATGACTGCCCCCTCGGAGATCATTTTTTCAATGCGATCGAGCGCCTCTTCCGCCTGATTAAACTCTCCTCCATCAGAAAAGGAGTCTGGCGTGGCATTCAGAATCCCCATGATTTTAGGGGATGAGAGATCCAAATCTTTATCTCTTACAGAAAATTGATTATCAAATTTAGAGTTAGCCATTACTTAACAATGCCCCTTTTGTGTTATTCGCCGAGAATCGGCAACAGTGAACCCATAACAAGTAACCGATAAAAGACTAATCCCACTCTTCCTGCAGGTGATCCAGCTTGTCTTCCACTTCGGCCCACTCATCGGCATCGGGCAGATCATCTTTGGTCATATTAATAATACGATCCGACCATTTTTCGGCTAAACGGTCATTTAACTCAATATAATGCTCCCATTCCATAGGTACTTCATCGTCCGGATAGATAGCCTCAACCGGACACTCAGCGACACATGCATCACAGTCAATACATTCCAGCGGATCAATAGTCAAAAAGTTGGGTCCTTCACGAAAGGCATCCACCGGACATACGGCCGCACAGTTGGTATATTTACAGTTTATGCACGGTTCGGTTACTATATATGCCATTAGAAATCTGTTCTTCTATTGTGTTTCAAAGTTGGCCTAAATATCCCGGCTTCAGCGGATAGATGCAACGTTTTTGGCAAACAAATTTATTTTAAAAGAACGCTAACACTATCCAATGAACCGTCGTTGGGAGCAGGCTCGGTCCCCATCAGATGATTCATTAACTCATAGAGATGAATACTTTGAAAAGCTTCCACGGTGGTATCTTGTTTAAATGCAGAACCATGGGCTAAAAAGAAGGCGTGCATCGCCTTTTCATTCGGATC
>JBEPXF010000034.1:0-16401 GCA_041642075.1 Fodinibius sp. | reverse complement strand
ATCAAAAATATTGCTGCCCAATACATTGGCTATTGAGGTAATCGCATCGCCCTTGCGTGCCTTTTTAATACTTACAAAAGCATCGGGGATGCTGGTACCTGCAGCTACTACCGAAATACCCCAGAGAAAAGAGGGCGTACCCAGCAGGTTTCCAAACTCGATGGCGGACCTAACCAGCATTTCCACCCCAATTAATATGACCACCAGGCTTAAGGCAAGCATCCCCCACTGCTTCAACGGATTAATCCCACTCGCATCGATGTCCGACTCGTAGTCCATTGTATCCTGATACTGGATAAAAATATAGAAGAAATAAAGAGCAATGGGCATAAAGGCCAATAGCCTATCCATTTCGCCTAAAATAATCCCTTCTTCCGAAGAAATGGGGTTAAAAATAGCCGCAAACGCAAAGGTAATAATCAATACCGCCACCGAAATGATATAAAACTGAGCTTCCTTATAGACCAGATCCCGATTCGATTCAAGTGGGTCCTTGGTAACCAATCCCGCAACGGCCGGAATAATCAGAATATTGAAGATGGCCGATCCTACGATGGCAGCCACCCCCAACTCAAACTCCCCATGAAGCAGGCTGGAGATCACCACGGTGGCAAGCTCAGGAAAGCTTGATCCCACTGCTACTACCAGTGCTCCTTGTACGATATCAGGCAGCTCGTAGTAGATGGATAATCCCTCACTGGAATGCTCCAGCCAGTCGCTCCCTTTCCATAGAATGCCCGTAGCAATCAGGGCTACGAATGTCCAGAAAAGCAGTGAAAGGATCATAGGCGAGTCAGGTAGTTTTTGACAAATTGAGTATTAATTAATGAAGATTTTGAATGAGAACAAAGTAATATTGGAGGGTAAACTTTTGGGAGAACAACTGGAATCAAAATTTAGAATAAAAATCAAAATATAATACCAAAGATACTTTAGCATAAAGAATACAGATTTTATTCCCTCTTTAAATAAATTTGTATGTGCATGCATTTTATGCATATAGACTTTACAAGTATCATTTTATTTACATTTCGGAAAAGAGAATCTGCTTTTGTATTGAAATATTATTCAAACATCACTCAATATCTGGCTCCATAAATTTGTTAAAATTTATCATAATCAGGCTGAAATCTTATATTGTTTTATCATATCCTTTTATATTTTATGAATCAGCCATAATATTTTTTAAATAGTTTGAATAGAAAGTAATTATTCCAACAATACCACTCTTTCCATATGAAACGTATATTGATACTGTGTTTTCTACTCTTTTTTCCTCTCACTCTTTTCTCTGTACAGGCACAAACAACTCCTTCGGGAGATTCCAAAGCGATGATGGGATTCGCCCGCGCCGTGGATGTTGCCAGTGGATTGGTGTTTATCGGTGAGCCAGCAAATGTACACCAGCCCGGGATAGTGTATGTGTATGGACGTTCTGATACTGATTGGGAAGAACAAATCCAGCTGACAGCCTCAGACGGAGAGATCGGGGATGGTTTTGGATCGGCATTAGCTGCCGATGGGAACTATCTTCTGATAGGCGCGCCGGAGAGAGATGATAATCACGGTGCGGCCTATATCTTTGAGCGGGCCAGTGACGAATCGTGGACCGAGACTTCCCGGATTGCCCAGGCTGATTCTATTGCTGAAAGCGGATTTGGTGGAAGTGTCGAGATACAAGGCGATCTTGCCTTTATCGGCGCACCCGGAGAACAGGATGGTCATGGTGCTGTGTACGTGTATCAACAAAACGATGCGGGATCCTGGTCACAACAGGCCCGGATTGCCAATCCGGATACCACAAATGGAATGAACTTTGGCTCGGCTTTTGCCCTGGATGGTAATCGTTTGTTCGTTGGAGCACCCGAAGATCAGGGAGGAGCGGTTTATGTTTTCCAGGGTAGCGATGACGGAAGTTGGAACCAAGAGGCTACGCTTACAAGTGACGGAGTGGACGAAGATGGTGAGTTCGGCTTATCCATTAGTGTGAATGACGATCAGGTTCTTGTTGGAGCCCCGGATCACGCATCTGCCTCGGGTGCAGTGTTTGTATTCCGGCGCGATGCAGATACTCAAGAGTGGAATGAAAGCGGTCGACTCGTTGCCTATGACAGTGAACCGAGATACCAATTCGGTACGTCACTGACATTTGCTGGAATGGAAGCCTGGATTGGAGCCCCGAATGCCGATGGCAGAAAAGGAGCAATCTACCAGTTTGAACAGGATCCATCGGGCGATGGATGGGCAGGGGTGAAAAAGTTGAGCGGTCCCGATTCCGAGCAAAATGCTCAGTTCGCCGGTACTATTGCCGTGGATGAAAATATTGCTGTAACCGGACTTATTGGTGCTGATTACGGGGCCGGTACGGCCGCAATTCTGGAGCATGAGGAGGATAGCGGTTTATGGTCCGTACAGACCACAGTACTGGGTAAAGGAAGTTCTGTTCTTGAGCCTATCACCGGGAATAAGGTCGAGTGCACCGATGGTAATGCTGATCGATATGGCTGTAACAATGTGGATCTGCTTTCCTTTCTCCCTATTGATGAAATCGGCGGCGACCGCGGCGTTCGGCTCAATGACATGTGGGGCTGGACCGATCCCAAGACGGGCAAAGAGTATGCACTCGTCGGACGAAATGAAGGAACATCTTTTGTAGACGTCAGTAACCCCAATAATCCTGTTTATGTTGGTACGTTACCTATGACGGAAGGTGCACAGGCAAGCGTCTGGCGCGACACCAAAATCTATGATAATCACGCCTTCATCGTCGCTGATAATGCCGGTACGCACGGAATGCAGATAGTCGATCTTACCGACCTCCGTGAATTTGACGGAACACCGATTACCTTAGAACAGGCTGCTCACTACGATGAGATTCACAGCGCCCACAATGTGGTTATCAATGAAGCCACCGGTTTTGCCTATGTTGTCGGTAGCAGTGGTGGCGGACAGACGTGCGGGGGCGGGCTGCACATGGTGAATATACAGGATCCTACAAATCCGACTTTCGCCGGCTGCTTCTCCGATCCCTCAACGGGTCGCAGTGGAACAGGTTATACGCACGACGCGCAATGCATAGTCTATGAAGGACCGGATGAGGAGTACCAGGGACAGGAAATTTGTATCGGCGCCAATGAGACCGCTATTAGCATAGCAGATGTTACGGATAAAGAAAATCCCAAAGCCGTTTCCACAGCCTCTTATCCCGATTATGCCTATGTCCACCAGGGATGGTTTACCGAAGATCACCGGTATTTCTTCCAGAACGATGAGCTTGATGAGCTTACCGGCAATGTGGATGAAACCCGTACTCTTGTGTGGGATATGACGGATCTTGACGATCCACAATTTGTACGCGAATTCTATCTCGGAAATCCGGCTTCGGACCATAACCTCTATATCAAAGGCGATACGATGTATCAATCGAATTACGTGAGCGGACTGCAGGTGGTCGATATCAGTGATCCGGAAAACCCCGAGAAGGTTGGTTATTTTGATACTCATCCGTTTACCGAAGATCAACCGGGCTTCGCCGGAACATGGAGTAATTATCCGTACTTTGACAGCGGGATTGTGGTTATGACCAGTTCGCGCGAAGGCTTATTTATCCTGGAGAAGCAGGAATAAGCCAATAATATATAAGACCACAATATAACGGCTCAGATGAGGTTGAATCATTCAATGTGTTAGCAACATCAATGAATAAAGATTCTATATTCTTATGCAAAGTCTGATGAATACTCTTTCGCGTATAGTATTTGTTACGTTTGCAGTGTTTGCGTTGTCTGCCGGGACTCTTTCTGCTCAGCACCAATCGGATAAAAAAGGTACGACCGCCGACGGTCAGCGTATCTACGTCTGTAACCAGGGAGCGGCAACGCTAACCGTTATTGATGCGGAAAGCAATGAGATTGTGGACAATATTGATTTGCAGGAATTGGGCTTTTCTGAAAATGCCAAGCCGCACCACGCTGTGGCTGAGCCGGATGGATCTCATTGGTACGTTACCCTGATCGGGGAAAATCGCGTGCTCAAGTTCAACCGGCAGAACGAGCTCGTCGGTCAGGCCGAAATGGAGGTCCCCGGACTTCTGGAGCTGCACCCAACGAAAGATCTGCTGCTGGTCGGGCGGTCGATGAGTGCGGTTAATCCGCCCCAGAGTATTGGAGTTATTAACCGCTCGGATATGACGCTGCAAAAAGAGATCGACACTTTTTTCGCTCGTCCCCACGCTATTGCTACCACTCCAGACGGGACGTGGACATTTATTGCAAGCCTGGCAGAAAATCAGATCCTATCACTCAACACCGAAACTGAAGAAACAAATCTGACAAGAATTGACGGCGATACCCACGTCTTCGTTGACTTTGCCATATCACCCGATGGGAAGACCTTGGTGGTTACGGGACAGGTATCGGGGAAATTGCTCATCTTCGATCTTAGTGATCCGTCCTCACCCGCTGTGACCGATACCATTGAGGTAAATGCCCAGCCCTGGCATCCGATCTTTTCGCCGGATGGGCGGTTTGTCTACTTTGGAAATAAGGAAGCACATACCGTTACGGTCGTTGATATGCAAAGCCGATCTGTGGATACCGTGATCAAGGGCAATGGCCTTGCCCAGCCACACGGCAGTGCCCTTTCCGCAGATGGCAAGTCTCTCTATATTTCTAATAACAATCGAAAAGGAACGTACCAAGCGAGCAGTTCCTCTTCTACCGGAGATCCGGCCGGTACGATCACAGTCATCAATACTGAATCGCACGAAATTGAAAAGATTATTGAGGTCGATGCCTATCCTTCGGGAATTGGCACACGGGTCCGATAATCGGTAAAAAACCAGTAGAATAAATCTACGCTTGTTGTAGCACTCTTTCAATTTTAATCTTCTAAAGATGCCTGACCATCCGCTTAATTATTTGTTCATTATCACTGTAATCCTGGTCACGGCCTGCAGTGGCATACAATCTACAACCGGTGGAAACGAATCGCGATCCACGGATTTTGAGCGACAAATGACTCCCTTCCCGGTGCATGATACCACGGGCGTGGAAATTGAGCACCCTTTTCTCGGCGGGTTTAACGCTCCCCGTCCCCAGTTTGTTGATATTGATTCTGACGGAGATCCCGACCTTTTTGTCCAGGAACACACGGACGAACTTATGTTTTTTGAACATACGAATCCGGACTCCGACTCGCCCCTGGCCTGGCAGACCGATAAGTTTCAGAATCTTGACATCGGCGAGTGGTTTCGCTTTGTCGATATGGATCAGGATGGCGACCTTGATCTGCTTACCGAGCAGCCGTACAGCTATATCCGCTACTATCGCAACGAGGGCTCCGCAGAAAATCCGGATTTTAGCCTGGCGGCCGATACGCTGAAAGATGCGAATGGAAAACCGATCTTTTCCGACCGGCAGAATATCCCAAACGTTACGGATATCGATTGCGATGGAAAGCTCGATCTTTTTATAGGGAGGCTGGATGGTACACTAATGCGCTACGAATCCACGGGGCGCGACAGCCGGGACATTCCGCAGTTTGAGCTTGTGAATAAACGCTTTGAGGGGATCGAAATCGTCAAGCAGTTTGGTACCTTGCACGGGGCAAATACCATGGCTTTCATTGATATCGATAAAGATGGCGATCAGGATCTTTTCTGGGGCGATTTTTTCGAGCCCAGCCTCCTGCTTATCGAAAACGAGGGCTCCTGTAGCAATCCCGACCTGCAGGGCGAACCAGAACCGTTTCCCCCATCCAGTCCCGTTGAATCAAGCGGATACAACGCTCCCACTTTTACTGACTGGGATCAGGACGGAGATATCGATCTATTTTTGGGCGTACTGGGAGGCGCCTACAATGCGACCCAGACGCTTGCGGAAAATTTCTATTTTTATGAGCAAGAGAATAACGGCACCTTTAACCTGCAATCAAAACAGTTCCTGAATACCATAGATATTGGGAATGAAAGCATGCCTGCGGTGGGCGATATCGACGGGGACGGTGATTCTGATTTGCTCGTGGCCAACAAGATCGATCCGGCTAACGGAAACACCTCGATAGTATATCAGTTTGAAAACCGGGGATCGCCGGAAAAACCGTCTCTTCACAAGACAGGAGCGCTGGATCTCCCCGATGCATATCACTACGCGCCGGCCCTGGGCGACCTTAACGGTAACGGACGAGATGATCTGTTGATCGGGACCTGGAAAGGAAGGATCGCCTATTATCAAAATACGGACAATGGATTTGAGTTAGTCAGCGAATCGCTTGTAGAGCTGGAACGGGGAAGTAACAGCGCGCCTGCGCTTGCCGATATTGACGACGACGGGGACTTGGATTTGTTTGTCGGTTCATCGGGCGGAGGCATCCACTTTTACCGGAATGAAGGTACGGGGAATGAGCCGAAATTTGTCTTGGAAAAAGACGCCTTTCTTGATGTTCGGACTGACTCCCGAAGTACCCCTGAGCTACACGATATAGACGGGGACGGAGACCTCGACCTTTTCCTGGGCGCTAAGACGGATGGGTTGCTCTTCTTCCGCAATACAGGGTCTGCAGATAAGCCAGTCTTTGAACAGGAATCTCTTCCCGTTGCTCTTGATGTCCCTTCTCTGGGAACTCCCCGTTTCGCTGATTTTGATGGGGATGGCACCACCGAATTTCTTTCCGGTGGTGAGGGCGGAGGACTTATCTTTTACAGCCGGTAAAAACAGTAGTATTGGATAAGAATCAAAGACTTCCTGCAGGAAGGGATTGGCTTTATTTTTTATCTCGTTTTTGACTGGAGGCTTGCAAAAGAGATATTTTAAAAATCGTTTTTATTTTGGCTGTTACTTATTTGCTGATGATGTCTGGCGATTACCTCATCGCCTAATCCTAAAAACACTGCGGCATTATTATAGAAGATGTCTGCCTTCTGCTCTTCTGTCAAAAAAGGCACTTCCTGAATGTTTTTAACTGCTAAATCGACTCCTCCCGGCCATATCATTTGGTCGGAGCCGAACATAATTCTTTTTTGGAATCCAGCATCAATGAGCTGTTTCAAGGTATTGTGTAAAGACTCTTTGGTCAGGGCCCAGCTAACAACTCCGAGGTCGATATAAAGATCGCTATATATGTACATCATAGCGATGGTTTCATTGATATAAGGCCAGCCTGCGTGGGCCAGAAATGCCTTTAGTTTAGGATAGCGAATCATAACAGGCTCAAATAAAGAGGGGCGTCCCAGGGTGGTTTTGAATTTGGGAGCCAGCCCAAAAGGTGCATCCGGAGGACCTAAACCGGTATGTAGGCAAACGGGAATGCCCAAATCTTCAGCAATGTCATAGTAGGGTTCTAGCCGCGTATCATCAGGTTTAACGCCAAAGTATTGTAAACCCAACTCTCCGAGAATACCGACATCTCCTTTTTGAAATAATAATCTCAGAGAATCTGCAGATATTATAGGTATGCCAGTGTCATCGGTCTGAATGCCGCCAATAATTTCATTGGGGGATTCCTTTGTCCAGTTATTAATTGCTTTCAGTTGATCACTGCTGGCCACTGCCAAAATGATTTTATTGCGTTTCATTGCTTCTAATCCCTGATCCATATGTGTTTGTGCATCAACCGGGGAATGGAGTGCTCGGGCTTCCGGCTCCATTGCCCAGGCAGTTGGTATATTTGGTGGTACCTCAGTGTAAGCATGCAAATGCATATCGATAATAGGACCGGAATAGACTTGTGTTTCTTGAGCAAAAGCTTGTACGGAGAAAAGCACAAATCCGATAGTGATTAATAAATGATTATTCATGGCAATGTGAAGTTAAATGAATCTTGATATATCATTCAAAATGCAGAATAGTAAGACCGCTTTGGCTGCAGTATCTTTTTGCATCTTCCGGTCTATGATCTCTCATTATCTGAAGGTAGTTTGCAAAATAACTGTATAAAGGGCAATAGGAGTTTTATTAACAATTATGTCGGGAATATCAATATGAGGGAATCGCGGCTTGATAATTAATATGGATGGGAATCACTGTGTTGTTTTTGCGGGGGGGGAGTACTAATATACCCTCTCGAAACGTATCCTGTCTGTAAGACGTTCTCTATTATGAAATCATTTTAAAGTCATTGGCAAAAAATATTATTTATGAGTACACAAATGAAGGCATCTTATTTTGATGAGTATGGAGATTTGAACCAAGTAAAAACCGGAACGCTCGAAAAACCCGAACCCGGTGAGGGAGAAGTTCTGGTCCGAGTGCAATCGGCCGGCGTAAACCCCGTGGACGCTGCAGTGGCAAGAGGCATGCTTGATGAGATGATTCCTGCCCAATTTCCGGCTGTTCCGGGTTGGGACGTTGCCGGCGAAGTGGAGGAACGAGGACATGCAGCCCGCAGATTCGATATAGGAGATGAAGTTTACGCCTATGCCCGCAGGCCTGTCGTACAGCACGGGACTTTTGCGGAATATGTGGCACTTCCAGAGTGTTATTTAGCCCACCGGCCCCAAGAAATTTCGGTGGAAGAAGCCGGTGGAATCCCCCTTGTCGGGCTTACGGCATACCAGGCACTTTTTCAGTATGGAAACCTGCAGGAAGATCATACTCTGCTAATACTCGGCGCCTCGGGTGGAGTGGGTACCTTGGCTATTCAGCTGGCTAAATCGGCTGGTGCAACCGTCATTGGCGTAGCTAGTGATGAGAACGAGGACTATATGAAAGATATCGGGGCTGACTACACCATCGACTATAAGGCCGGAGATGTAGGAGAAGCCGTCAGGTCAGTAGCTCCGGAGGGAGTAGACTTTATCTTTCACTGTTCCCGGGGCAACTCGCTAGATCAAAGCATCGATACGCTTAAAAGCGGCGGACAGCTTATTTCTATTACAAACAGTCAGCCGGATGTGCCTGATGATATCAGCTTCCAGTATGTATTTGTTGAACCGAATGCCAGTCAGCTGCAACACATCCAGGAACTGGCGGATAAGGGTAAAATTAGCGTTCCTATTTTTACAACGTTTGATTTAGAAGAAGTGGGGACTGCGCTCCAGGAGATTGAATCGCTCCATACGCGAGGTAAAACCGTTATTACACCCTGATTTCAAATAAAATTCAGACTCAGGATATGATAAAAAGCGCGTTTAACGGCTAGGGGTTTTCTAGCTCTATATAAATAATTGCCACGTGTCATCCCGGATCCCGATCCGGGATGACCGGGGTTGGTCCTCTTTAATCTGCTGTCATCTCGTATCAATATTACCAATCTTTACGAGATCCTGAACCAAGTTCATGATGACACAATAGTTGTTTTAACCACTAACCAAGCGATATACAATAAATATTCATTTTTATTTTTGTGTCTTCTTTGATTAATCCAGTGTCACAAAAACCGATTTCCGCGGCTGGTTATCAACAGCGCGGCTGATATGACCGCGACCGGTGGTATCTTCAGCAAGCAAAACGTCTCCCGTACCAAAACGGCGTACCGTGCCATCCCCAATTTCCACGTCCACCGCTCCCTGCAGCATAATGATATATTGTCTTCGGGGAGCATTATGCCAGTCATAATCATAGTCCGGTCCCGTTTCCCTGAAAATAATTCCCGTGGCTTCCTCCAATTCGGAAAGCGCTCCAATATCTCCGGCATCTTCTAAAGCTATTTCAATGTCTTCAAAGTGAGATTCTCCGTCTTCTCCGGTATATAAACGCGTTATCTTCATCTGTCTGTACTCGATTTATTATGGTTTGGAATACCGATAGTAACCAGATATCCAGCTTAATTATTTTAGACTATTCCAGCTCTGGGCTATCTGGTATCAGGGCCTCTAGCAAACCCGCTCTCCATTCATTATTGTCCCGATCATAAATGCCGAAACCTGCCCCAAATTCCCAGTAGGCCCAGCTAAACCCGCGCTTTTCGGCCGAACGCCGCATATAATCTGTCCATATCTCCCTGGATTCCTGGGGTGCTGCACTATAGGCCCCGAATTCGCCCAGATGGATCGGGCGATCATGTTCCTCGGCCCACTTCTCAACTCGGTCAAGCTCCTCATTAAGTTCCGCCTTCTGCTCTTCCGTTCCGGTCCACGTAGTTCCGATCCATTCCTCGGATTCCCCATCAACCCATTCAGCTCCCTGATGTGTAAACTGAAAGGGATTATAGTTATGCACAGTTACTATCAGGTTGCGATCTTCAGCGGGCAGAGTTAGATCCTCCAATCCACCGGTGCCGCCCCAGGGAGCGGTTCCAATAACAAGCGTACGATTAGGATTAGTTAGCCGGATGGCCTCCATGGCATCTTTCAAATATATATTCCACCGATCTGAACCGAGATTATTATGTGGCTCATTTAGTACTTCAAAAAGAAGAGTATTCGGGTATTCCTTATAGTGATTCCCAATTTGTTTCCAGAGCGAAATAAATCGCTCCCGGTGTTCTTCGGGCTTCTCCATCAGTGCATTGTAATGATGAAGGTTGATCATCACCAGCAGATCGCGGTCCATGGCCCAGCCCACCACTTCATCAACACGCTCAAAGAAATCTGGATCAATGGTATAGGGTTTGGTGCTTTTAGCATGCGCATTCCACCGAATTGGTATGCGTACCGCATCAAAACCGGCTTGCCGGATAAGTTCTATATATTCTTCTTCAATAACCATTCCCCACTCCCCCTCACTGGGCGCTTCCAGGGCATTACCAAGATTTATTCCTTTGTCAAGTTTTTGGTTTAACTCAAAAGGATCAAAGGCTTCGGCCAGATTTTCGGGCGGGGAATAATCATCTTCTGCAGAATCTATCACATTCCTATTGTTCATACAGGATACAAGGAAAAAAAGAATAGCAAGAGCAAAATAAAAGCCGGCGTTATGCTTCATAAGAAGGATTTAAGGGGTTACTGCTGGAATTCATACCCATGTAATCTATAAGTTCAGTTTTACCTCCTTTCGCATGGTATGATTTTATTTATTTAAATGATAAAAACTTCTACCGAAAAGCAAGGCTGAGAATACTATTTCTTTGTAATATTTGATACCTATGCTGGAAAGAGTTATGAGGGAAATTAAACCTATTGATTCTTGATCGGTTTAGATTATTCATTGTTAGATAGAATTAAATAGCTGATCCCCTCCAAATTATTCGTCCAACGATATTAAAGTTATCTTCATTCAGCTTAACTTCAACAGGATTAAATTTCTTGTTGATTGTAGAGAGCTGCAACCGCTTTGATGGGAGACGTTGTACGAGTTTCATGCGAATTTCATCATCAAATCGCACGATAAAAATACCATCACCAGTAGGGTCATTTTGTTCCTTATTTACCAACACAATACTCCCGGGTTTTATAACGGGGCTCATCGAATCACATTTTACATTTATAGCCAAAAGATTATTTGTATCTGGATTGACAATGGTTTTTATAAAAGTATTGCAAAAAGGAATCGTATGAGATGGATTTTCCCATTCCTTCAAAGGCAGATGGCCCTCACCACCTTCTTGGAGAGGACTCATGGTATAGAATGGAAGACTTAAAAACCGAATGGGGTTTCCATCATCATTATTATTGATGCCATCCTTTTTTAGGATGGGATGAATTCCCTTAAGAAGCCATTCAGTATTTATATTATTCTCATTTTTAAGAATATTATTTAGAAATTTTAAGTCGGGTGTTGATTCTCCATTTCTATATCTGTAATAAGTAGATTGGCTACATTCCCCTATTTCAGCCATATTAGAGGGGGATAGACCCAGGATATTTTCTAATTCTTGTAATCTCTTGCTAAATATTTTTTTTACAGGCACGATTATATATTTACATTTATTCCCAAATTTGGGAATAGGAACTTATTTGTGTAAACTGCTTTTGGGTAATATAGTATACAGTGTAATTAAATTTTGGGGCTTTTTCATTTAAAATTTAAATGGTTGGTGGGGAAAGTCCTTCTCGCTATATGTAAAAGTTTATCTAATTTAGGAATCAGTTTACATGGAGAATGTTGAAGAAGCTATGTTCTGGAATAATCCTGTTCCAATGCTTCTCTTATCTGGACAAGATAAAGAGGTAACGAAAATTAATAATGCTTTTAAGAGGCAATTTAATACTGAAATTATCGGCCTTACTCTAGAGGATATTATAATCCCAATTTCTTCGAATCTTAATCCCATTGGAGAGTTGGATATCAAAAATAACTTTATAGTATTATCCCTTCCTGAAAGTGGTAGTACAATAGTTGAACTATCGGTACAGCAAATCGATTATCGGGAAGAGCTGACTTTTTTAGGTACTATTAAAGAAGTTTTTCCGCCCCTTATTAAAAAGAATTCCATGCAGCATCCTATATTTAAATCCATCTTTGATAAAGCCCTGGATATCATTCTCGTTGCTAATGATGATGGGCAGTTTACTCAGGTTAATGAAACGGCTTGCAAAAAGTTAGGTTATTCCCGAGAGGAGTTACTTGGTATGGGAGTGAGTGATATAACCTATACGCCCATGCAATCATATAAAGATAAAAAATGGGCAGACTTTTTATGTACAGGAACTGATGAGGGGGAGTATTTGCTTGAAACAAAAATGGGGGACGTTATCCATACAGAGTATAGGGCCATTGCAAATATAAGACCCGGTCAACATTTATCAATTTTGCGGGATGTCAGCAAAACAAAAAGGATAGAAAAGGAACTTGAAGCAAGTGAAAATCGCTTTAAGCGATTACTTAATGCTGCTCCGAACGCTATTTTTATCGTTGATCAACGTGGAAAGATTTTATATAGCAATCCTGAGGCCGAAAGAATGATGGGATATAGTCAAGAAGAACTCCTTGACAGTCCTATTGAAATGCTTGTTCCAAAAGCTAAGCAAGAAGATCACAAAAAATATCGCGAACAATATGTTCAAGATCCCCATAAAAGACCTATGGGATCTGACTTAGAGTTATCGGCTATCAGAAAAGATGGCACAGAGGTACCGGTAGATATTATGCTCGGTCCGCTTAAGGAAAATGGGGAAAGCCATATCCTGGCTATTGTTCGGGATGTCTCAGATTTTCAAGAGGCGCAAAACAAGCTTAAACGAGAGCAAGCCTTTACTAAACTGCTTCATCGTTTGACCGAAATTGCTAACGAAGCACAAGGGTTGGATGAGGCCTTAGAGAAAAGTATCAATGAAATTTGTGAGTTCATGGACTGGCCTGTGGGTCATGCTTACTTGCCGGCCAATGATGGATCGGGAGAATTTTATCCTACCAATATTTGGTATGTCGATGATCCGGATAAATTTAATGATTTTCAGCGTTTTACCATGGGGGTACGTTTTACGCCAGGTAGAGGAATGGTTGGCGATGTTATTGAATCTGGAAAACCCCAATGGGTGAGAAACGCCCATAAGAATCCTGACTTTGTCCGATGTCTCCCGCAAACGGATCTCAACATAAGAGCTTGTTTTGGGTTTCCTATCCTTGCTGAGAATAAGGTTGTAGGGGTACTGGAATTCTTTTCGAATCATGCACTAGACGAGGATTCACTGTTACTGGAGCGAATGGCCACTATTGGTTATCAGCTTGGGCGAGTATATGAGCGTTACAGCGCCAAGAAAAAATTGAAACAAAGTAAACAGAAATTTAAACGCCTGTTTGATACTTCTTTTGATGCGATATTAATTCTTGGTGAAAAAGAATTAATAAATTGTAACAGACGTGCTGAAGAGCTATTTCGGTGTTCCTGTGAGGAACTGAAAGACAGTTCCCTATCCTCCTTCTTTCCTTCCCAACAACCCTCAGGTATATTATCAAAGGCTGTTGGTGCTGAAAAAGTTAAGCAAGCCTTTCGTGGAAAAGATCAATTCTTTGAATGGCAGTTCAAGCGAAATGACGGTACTTGTTTTGATGCCGAAGTGAGCTTGATCCATATGCCTCTGAATGGAGAAAATTACATTCAAGCTATTGTTAGAGATATTACCGAGCGCAAAGAAAAAGATCGGCTATTAAAGAAAAACATGAAATTATTTAGCCAGCTCTTTGAAAATTCACCCATAGGGTTGGTTCTTTTAAATGCAGATCACAAGATAACACAGATAAATACCAGCTTCAGTCAGATATTTGGTTATCAGCTATCGGAAATTGAGGGCAAAGAACTCGATCCTTTATTAGCCCCTACGGAATTACGAGATGAAGCAAGAAATATTACTAATGAAACAATGGGGGGGGATTCATTTCAGGTAGAAACCGTCCGGCAACATAAAGATGGATCTACAGTTCCGGTCTTGGTTGCAACCGTTCCCGTGGAAATAGAAGAAGATGTCGTGGCACTTTTTGGTATCTATGTGGACATATCTAAACGAAAAGAAGCTGAACAACAACTAGAAGATCAGTTGGAAGAGAAAAAGATATTACTTGCCGAAATTCACCATAGGGTTAAAAATAATCTAGCTGTTATATCGGGGCTACTTGAGCTTCAAAAAGATAACGCTGAGCATGAAGAGGCCTACGAAAGGATGCAGGATAGCCAGTCGCGTATTAAAAGTATGGCACTAATTCATGAACAGCTTTACCAAATGGAGCTGTTTTCTTCTCTTCAATTTGATGAATATGTACAGAACCTGGGCGAAACCATTGAAAGTAGTTTTATAAAAAACGTAACAAAAATTTCTCTCTCGTACGACACGGAGCCTGTCGAGCTAGATATGGATCAGGCGATTCCCTGCGGCCTTTTATTAAATGAAATTTTGACCAATGCATTTAAGCATGCTTTCCCTGGTCAGGAGGAGGGAAAGGTCAAAATTTCCCTACATGAAAATAATGAACGGATTATAACCCTTAAGGTAGAAGATAATGGGATTGGTATCCCGAAAGATATAAAACAAGGTAAAAACGGATCCTTAGGGATGAAATTAATCCATACGCTCACACAACAACTCGGAGGGAATCTTGAAATTACAGGAAATAGTGGTTCTTGTTTTACATTGAACTTCGGCAAAAAATAATTTAGAAGTTAACAGCAGCAATGGTACCACCTTTGTTCTTCACATTCCTATGGAGGAGACTCATTATGAACCCCAGCAAACTGTATATCTATGCGCAATGATAAAAAAAGAAGCGTTACTAGAAATCAAGAACGTCCGTTTAAATTTCATGAGCTGTTCTTTTCTATAACAGATCCAAAATCCAATATTCTCTTTGCCAATGACGTATTTATTCGTATAAGCGGCTATCAGACCAATAAAATTGTAGGAGAGTTGCATAAAATCATTCGGCATCCTGATATGCCTCGATCCGTTTTTAAAAATTTTTTGGGATCATCTGAACGAGGGCAATCCGGTTGCCGCCTATGTGAAAAATATTGCGAAAAACGGAGCCTACTATTGGGTAATGGCTCTTGCCTATCCTTGTGAAGTAGGATATATGTCGGTACGCTTAAAACCAGGCAGTAACCTTTTAAATAAAGCCAAAAGAATTTATAAAAAGACGTTACAATTAGAAAAGAAAAAGGAGCAAGCACTCGGTAAACGAAAGGGCATGTATCGATCTGAAGAATTCCTATTGGAAGCGCTCCAAGAGGAAGGTTATGATTCGTATGATGCCTTTATGTGGGAGGCCCTAAAACAAGAAATGCGTAATCGAGAACAAGTTCTGGACCAACAAAATTTCAATTTTTTTGAGCAAGCACAAAATGTTCCTGAGCATTTAAAAACTTTACAGCAGAGATTGGGGGATCTTTTTGCCCACTTGGAAAGCCTCAGTGAACTACATGATATTTTACTTGAGCATTCTGATTATATGCTCGAACTCTCGCGCTCTATATTGTTGCTATCCATTAATGCCCAGGTCAGCTCATCCAAGTTGGACAGCTCTGACAATTCCATAACTGTAGTGGCAGAAAATATGGGGATGCAAACCCATAAGGGAGAAGAGCAACTGCTAGAAATTCAGAAGATTGTTAAGGAGCTCAACCAGCTTCTCCGGTCACTCAACTTTAATATCATTTCTTCAAAGTTGCAGGTAGAAATGACAAATTTATTTCTTGATGAACTGACAGATGATCAAAACTCCAAAAAACTTAATCAGAATATTACCAGCGAAAAATCTATCGACCTGCTTTAACGCGGATTTGTCCCCAAACTAAAGTCCATCAAAGAAAATGTGCGACAGTTGCCCCGCTATATCAGAAATCTTCGATCTCAGGTGGATGAGATCGGTAAGTTTCTTCAAATCCTGCGATACATTCATACAATGGGCAAAATCGAGGTTCAAAAGATGACTGAGAAGGCGAACTCATTTAAAACCACATTTCAGGATTTAATTGCGGAGGTCGATTCCGCACAGGATCGTCTGGATGAGCTGTCGGATGTAATTTATAATAACGAACAAACCAGCACGATATTTGCCCAAAGTGAAAAAACGTTGCGACATGCCATTGAAA
>JBEPXF010000033.1:0-16624 GCA_041642075.1 Fodinibius sp. | reverse complement strand
ATATCTCAGCCCTGCAGGGCAGCTACACCGGCAGTGGCTCGGATGCCTATCATCCCCGGATGATGACCGCCCTGTTGTTCTACAGCTACGCCACGGGGACGTTTTCTTCTCGCAAAATTGAGACGGTGACCTATGAGTCAGTGCCGATGCGGTATGTGGCGGCCAACCAGCATCCCGACCACGATACGATCTGCACGTTTCGGAAGCGTTTTTTAGATCAACTGGGGATCCTGTTCACCCAAATTCTGATGGTGGCGGCCGAGATGGGGCTGGCCGAGTTGGGAGATGTGGCTATTGACGGGAGTAAGGTCAAAGCCAATGCCTCTAAACACAAGGCGATGAGTTGGAAGCGGGCCTGCGCCCTGGAGGATCAGCTCAGCCAGGAAGTGGCCGAATTGCTAGAAAAAGCCGAAACCGCTGACGCCGATACCGAGGACGGGGAGAAGCTGCCGGAGGAGCTGGAGCGTCGCCAAGATCGGCTGGCCCAGATTCGCCGGGCCAAGGCGATGATCGAAGAGCGAGCTGCTGAGCGTTATGAGGAAGAAAAGACCAAGTACGAGGCCAAGATGGCCGAGCGTCGCCAGACCGAACAACAGACCGGCAAAAAGACGCCGGGGCGCAAACCGAAGCCCCCGGAGCCGGGCCCGCGCGAGGGGGACCAGGTGAACTTCACCGATCCGGAGTCTCGGATCATGCCCACCAGCTCTAGCGGCTGGCAACAGGCTTGGAATGGACAGCTGGCTGTCGATATGGACTCCCACCTGATTATGGGCGGCTACATCAGCCAGGCCCCGAATGACAAGCAGCAGTTAGAACCCGCCTTAGACATCTTAGAAGCGCTACCCGAGCAACTGGGAGATCTCAAACGCATCACCGCCGACCATGGATATTATAGTGAGGGCAATATTACCGAAGCCACCGATCGGGATCTGACGCCCTATGTGGCGACCGGCCGCCAGAACCACAACCCCCGCTGGGATGAGCGATTGGCTGATCCGGGGCCGCCGCCGGAGAAAGCTACCGAGGCCGAGCAGATGGACTGGCGATTACAAACTCCAGAGGGGAAAGCCTTCTATGGGCGCCGAAAAGCGACCGTGGAAACGGTCTTCGGCATCATAAAACAGGTGATGGGGTTCCGTCAGTTTAGCCTGCGGGGACTAAAGAAGGTCACTGGCGAATGGAATCTGGTCCAATGCGCCTACAATCTGAAGCGCATGCACGCCTTAGCGATATAAGCGAGCCAAGGAGGAGAATCTCTAAGATGGAAAGCAGAAATAAGACCTCAACAACAATGAATGTGCTCAACAGATTGCCTGTAAAACTAAAATAGAAATATTAAATCTGCTTTGTCCGACAGACTCCTAGGTCAATATTATTATTAAGGCACTGGTGGTCGTTCTATACAGGTTAGAAAATATCAGGGGCAAAAGCCTACACATTGTTATTATAATCAGGTTTTTAATTCTCCTTCTTTAAAGAAAGAGCTGATTTCTTTAAGGGTCTTTGCATTTTTAATCTGATCAATAGTTTCTGCTTCATTCAAATGAGAAGCTAAATTTGCCAATAGTTTTAGGTTTTTTTGATAAGAAACACTTCTGGGAGATAACAGCAAAAAGATAAGATGTACCTTTTTTGTTAGTCCTGGATATTCTACCCCAGAAGGGCTAATTCCCAAAAACAATGTCGGTTTCTCAATAAGGGAAGACCTTAATTTAGTAAGAGCCACTCCTGGAATATCACCCGGTAGGTTATCTGGATTAACCTTTAGTATATTTCTTACCAGACTATCCATAATGCCGGGTTTATCCCCGAATTTGGGATTAAGTATTGCCCTAAGTGCACTTTCCGCATCTGGAACATGTAGATCAAACTGGAGGTTTTGAGATTCAATATCAGGGAGTTGTGCTTTGCGCTCAATACGTAACTTAAGGGGAGATCTGTTCTCTGTTTCTTGTTCATTGGGATATACCGTCAGGAAATTATTTTTGGGGTACCGTTTGGCAATAAGTCCCGGAAGACGGTCCAGGTCTTTATCCCAAGAAATAGATCCTTCGCGGGAACTCAGTAAAATAAAAAAATCGTCTTTGTCTATAGTTACAGGACCCGAGGTTAGTTTTGACCAGCTGGAGACATCATAAAAGGAAGCTTCTAGTTTAGGCTCATTGTCCTGGATGATAGAATGAAGCGATTGGTGCATAGTTATTGGCGAAAATATAATCAGCTCAGTTCCCAGTTCGTTAATAATATTTTTGATGTCTCGGATAGCACTGGCAAAGCCCGGTTCACGGTCAGCATTTTCGGGGAGAGCCAAAATGATTCTTTTCGAAGTATTTATTGGATGAACGATTCGGGCTACAATAACCAGCTGTTTGCTTTCTTCCAACACTCGATCCAGGATACTGCCGAAAATGCGTTGTTTAGCCGAAGGCTCGCCATTCCAACCAATAATAATATCCGAAATGCGCAATTCTTTAGCTGCCCGCATAATCCCATTGGCAATATTCATATCCACTCGTGTAACAGGAGAGACCGGAATATCGGCTGCGGCTGCATGTACTACGGCATGACCAAGCATATCTTCGGTAGCGGCAACTTCAGCTTCCACGTTATCTTTTTCGAGCGCAACAGTTAAAGGGAAAATAGGCTCCTGTGAATTTTTATCACGTATAATCATTCCCAAATCTATCATAGTCTGGGAAGTAGTCGGATTGGCTAAGGGAATAAGCACTCGTTGGGGTGCTTCAGAAGGTTGATAAGGCTTTTTTTGTTCTTCCAAAGCCAATTTCCGGCCATATCTTTCTGTCAGCCAGGGGCCAACAAGACAGGTAAATAGAATCATGATTACTACTGCATTGACCTCATCACTGCTGAAAAGTTCTATATCGTATCCAACCAAGGTAACAGCCAGGGTAGCTGCAGCCTGCGCAGTAGAAAGACCGAAGACTGACATCCTTTCATAAGTATTGTAATTGTATATCTGTTGTGTCGCAATCGCCGCCAGAAATTTACCGATTAGCACCAGTCCGGTAAAGTAACCGGCCATTATCCATATTTCTGTGCCTTCAATAAGTACCGATACATCTACCAGCATACCGGTGGAGATCAGAAAGAAAGGGATAAACAATGTATTTCCTACAAACTGGACTCGGCTCATTAAAGGACTTGTTCCCGGTACCAGCCTGTTTAATGACAATCCTGCTAAGAAGGCGCCAATAATTGAAGCTAAACCAACAAAATCGGCAATAAACGCAGCCAGAAAAAGAACCGTAATTAAAAATACAAATTCAGTATTTGTATCGTTACGGGTATCCCTGAAGAACCAGCGTCCCAGTCGGGGCAGACCATAAATCATTGCAAGGGTATAAAGAGTGACGAGACTACTAAAAGTAATCCAAAATGAGGGTCCAATATCACCAGTAACAGCCCCGGCGACGATGGCTAAGATAAGCAGTGAAAGGGCATCGGTAACAATTGTTCCGCCCATAGTCATGATGATAGCTTTATTCTTGGTAATGCCGATTCGTTCGGCTACCGGATAGGCCAAAAGGGTATGTGAGCCCACAATTGATCCCAGAAGTAAGGCAGAATAAAGAGAAAAGTCGAGCAGATAAATTCCAACCAGTAATGCACCGATCTGAGGTATAAAAAAAGAAAAAAGACCAAAAGTGATACTGCGGTTTTTAAGCTTCTCAAATTTATTGAGGTCAATTTCAAGACCGGCAATGAACATGAGAAATAATAGGCCAACTGTACCCAAAAGCTCCATCGTATTTCCACGCTGTAGTACCCCCAATGCATATGGACCCACAATAATGCCTGCTACAAGATGTCCTACAAGTCCAGGCATTTTTAGCATTCGAAAAAAGATAGGTGCCAGAAATACGATAAGCATAACCGTAGCGAAAACCAGCACGGGATCCTGAAAGGGTAATGTTAAATCAGGAAAGTTCATACAGATATAAAGGTAAAGAAAAAGTTACTGAAATTTATTTAAGCAATGGCATAAACTAAGTATTAAAAGTGAAGTATGTATACCAAGTTTTGCTCAAAAAACTTTAGATACTTCAGATGTATTTTATATCTTCTTGCTCATATTAAATGAAAGATGAACATCAATAATTTATAGTCCGTTTTGGATATTTTTTCTGCAGCCCCGCATCATGATGTGTTGATGCTCGTAATTCAGGTTGGAATTTTGTTATTAGCTGCCCGGGCATTGGGAGAGGTTGCCCAACGCTTGGGACAACCTTCCGTTGTTGGAGAAATTTTAGCGGGTATTATATTAGGACCTTCCCTGTTAAGTAGTCTCTTTCCTGAGTTTGGAAATTTGATGATTCCACAAAATGAGGTGCAAGGTTATTTGCTTGAGACTGTGAGCCTGCTTGGAGCGATGTTTTTGATGCTCATAACAGGACTTGAGACCGATATCAAACTCATTAAACGTCATGCCCGTACAGCTATCGGGGTCTCGTTCGGGGGAATCACGATTACCTTTGCAACGGGATTCTTGCTGGGGCAATATCTTCCCGATTTTCTGGTGGCGGATCCCGATAACCGTCTTATTTTTGAATTGTTTGTAGCGGTATCAATGTCCATTTCTGCTATTCCGGTGATTGCCAAGGTACTGATGGATCTCGATTTGATGCGTCGTGATATTGGCCAAACAATTATTGCCGCGGGGATGAGCGATGATACAACGGGCTGGATTTTGTTATCTATTGTAGCAGGCTTAGCAAGCGGGGAGGCTGTAACCGCAGGGACTGTACTGCAAATTGTTGGTAGCGTAGTGGCCTTTATGCTTCTAAGTTTTACCCTGGGGCGCTGGATTGTACGTAAATTATTAATTTACGTACAGGATGAAGTGGAAAGTACCGACCGTCTCTTAACATTGGTCGTTGTTATGATGTTTATTTGGGGTGCTATTACCCAAGCATTAAATTTAGAAGCCGTATTGGGGGCTTTTGTTATGGGAATCCTGTTTGGAATGATGCCGCGTCTGCCAGAGAGTGTCATTCATGACCTGGAAAGTGTAGCTCTCGCAATTTTTGCTCCTATCTTTTTTGCGGTAGCGGGACTAAAGGTCAACATGCTTAATCTTCTGGAACCTACGCTTATCGTGATTACTCTGTTGGTGATTGCCGTAGCAACACTGGGTAAAATTGCTGGTACCTATTTTGGGGCAAGGGTAATCGGGGGGAAAGATCACTGGTCAGCGCTAAGCTTTGGTGCTGGACTCAATGCCCGTGGGGCTATGGAAATTATTATTGCCACCATTGGCTTGAATTTAGGGATTCTTGCGCAAGACATGTTTTCTATCATCGTCGTGATGGCAATGGCTACCTCTCTGATGGCACCTTCTGCACTTCGTTGGGTACTGAAACGAGTGGAAATTGGTGCTGAAGAAAAAGAACGACTCAAAAAAGAAGAAATGGAAGCGGAAAGTCTCATCGCGGGTGTCCATCGGATACTGTTGCCGGTCCGGTTTCGGTCTGATGATTTGGATGAACTAACCATACAATCTGTTGAAGCAGAAATATTAGAGTTGTTAGGGCAGGAGTCTGAATTATCGCTTACTTTATTTACTGTTGCAAGAGATAATAACGAAGAAAAGTGTGAAGAATATTTGGATAAGCTATCAGAATATTTTAATCAGGATGAGATCGTTACAAAAGTTGTTGCGGAGCAGAATATTGGGGATGCCATTCTGGATGAAGCAGAGAAAGATTATGAATTGCTGGTGCTCGGTGCTACAGAACGACAGACAAATTCTTCTCATCTCTTTAGTCCACTTATTGATTATTTGGCAAGAGTAGCTCCCTGTCCAACACTTATTGTTCAGGGTTGTAAAGTGGATGAACGGTGGAGCCCTGAACGCATATTAGTGCCTACCAATGGCTCTGAAGCAGCCAACAATGCCGTTGACTTGGGACTTTTTATTGCTAAGTCAAATACCCGCTATGAGGTCTCTATTTTGAATGTCATTATAGATAATTATGCTGATACGCCATATCATGTTCGAAAGTTCAAGAAAGATAATGAAATTGATATTGCAAAGAATATTATGAGTGATCTGCAGGAAATGGGGGAAGCAATGGGTGTGAAAACACAAACCGTGATTGAACGCGGTGAAAGTCCCGAGCAAGCTATTTATGATTTCTCGGTTGATAATGAAATTGACCTAATTATCCTGGGTACAAATGTTCGTCCGGGTTCTCATCGACTTTATTTAGGACATCGTGTAGAAATGATTCTTGAGCAAAGTCCTTGTCCTGTATTGATACTCAATACGTAAAAATATCAGGTATACTTTGGCTGGAAAACCCTAAAAGTAGGAGTTAAATAACTCATATATCAAGAGGATATACATATTAACTATAAATATCTTAAAGAATAACTATATAAAAACCGGTTATGTTTTCTTTTTGTTAGTAGTTAAATCTTGTATTATAGGCCTTGGATTTGGAGAGTAGAAGTTATTGACCCCAACATATTAAATATGTGATATTCATAATAGTATATATTTAAGGCATAAGCCCCATTTTAATGCCTTAGGTTGATGGTCATAATGTTGAGTTGTTTTCATACCATTCCAAACAACTTAACTACAAATTTTAAATCTATTATAAACTGAAAATTGCAGGAACTGCATGAAGCACGAAAAATTAAAAAAACAACTGGGATTGTTTGATGTCTACGCAATTAGTACGGGAGCGATGTTTAGTTCCGGATTCTTTTTGTTACCCGGAATTGCCAGTTCCTATAGTGGTCCGTCTGTTATTTTAGCTTACCTATTGGGTGGCATCCTTGTGTTACCTGCTATGCTTAGTGTTGCTGAATTATCCACAGCTCTACCGAGGGCAGGTGGTCCTTATTATTTTCTTGACCGTAGTTTGGGACCTATGGTCGGAACGATCGGTGGATTGGGAACATGGATGGCCTTGATTTTCAAAAGTGCTTTTGCCCTCGTAGGAATGGGAGCGTATTTGGGGCTTTTCTTCGATATCCAGATAAAACCAGTTGCTATAACGCTTACTTTGCTGTTTATGCTGATGAATATCATTGGCGTAAAAAAGACTACCCGATTACAGAATTCTTTCGTGATTATTTTAATCGGTATATTAATACTTTTTGTGGTGCAAGGGTTATTTGAGCTGTTTGGTGTAGGGATGGATACCATAGTTGAAACGCAATTAACCCCTTTTCTCCCTTTTGGATATAATGGTTTATTAGCAACGATCGGTTTGGTATTTGTATCGTATGCGGGATTAACCCAGATAGCCAGCGTGGCTGAAGAAGTGAAAAATCCTGACCGGAATATTCCTCTGGGTATGGTTCTTTCTTTGATAACCGCTACAGTTATCTATGTACTCGGCGTATTTGTAATGGTCGGTGTTCTTCAGCCCGAAACTTTGCACGATGATTTAACGCCGGTGGCCACAGCAGCCTTAGAATTTTTTGATCTGTTTCCTGAACCTATTGGGTTGATATTAATAGTGATTGCCGCAATTGCTGCTTTTGCTTCTACCGGTAATGCCGGTATTATGTCTGCCGCTCGTTACCCGTTGGCCATGGCTCGTGATAAGCTTATTTGGAAGAGAATGGCTATGGTCGGACGTTTCAAAACACCCTCTGTATCTATCATAATGACAGGTGGGATTATGATAGTTTTCATTTTAGTGTTGAACGTAGAAAATATTGCAAAACTCGCCAGCGCTTTTATGTTGCTTATTTTCGGTCTCTTGAATCTGGCCGTAATCGTTATGAGGGAAAGTAAAATTGAAGAATATGATCCGGGGTTTAATTCACCCCTTTATCCGGGTATGCAGATTGCAGGTATGCTTATCACGACTTTGCTTATTGTAGAGATGGGGATTTTAGCGATAGCATTTACAAGTTTAGTAACGGTGTTTTGCATTGGATGGTATTACTATTATGCTTATAGTAGAGTGAAACGGCAGGGGGCAATTTATCATGTACATGCACGTCTCGGTGAGTATCGTTATCAGGGATTGGAAACCGAGATGCGCGATATCCTTCGTGAAAAAGGACTTCGCGACGAAGATCCTTATGAAAAGATAGTAGCACGGTCAGTAGTTATAGATGAGAAGAGTGGAAAACTCAGCTATAAGACTATTGTCAGACAAGCTTCTGCACAACTTGCTCCGCGATTTAATATTGAAGCCGAAAGTTTATCAAAGCTCTTTTTAGAAGCACAAAAATCGGGTACCATACCTATCGGTAAGGGGGTAGTTATTAATCATTTGAAAATTGATCGTGATCATCCGACAGAAATGGCATTAGTAAGAATTCCAGAGAGCATTGATCTTGATACTGAAGGTTATGAATCTTTAAATAAAGAAGACCGCTCTGATTCAGAAAAAGTATATTCGATAATCTTTATCGTAAGTTCTGAAAAGAAATCTGGTCAGCATCTCCGCACTTTGTCACATATGGCGGAGATGATAGATACTCCAAGCTTTTTAGAGCGATGGAAAAATGCAGACCATGAAGGAGAATTGCGTGAAATACTATTGCGTGACGAACGGTTTATAAATATCACTGTATCGATGGAAAATGAAACGAGAACTATGACTGGCCATAAGGTTAAGGAAATTGAGTTACCAGGTAATAGTTTGATTGCAATTCTAAACAGAGACGGTAAACTGACTATCCCTCATGGTGATACAATCATAAAAGAAGGAGATCGACTGTCAATTATCGGGGAAAAAGAGGATATTAAACGTGTTAAAGAAATGGTTAAATAGTGCTTTTAGAAGACTATTTCAATAAGATATTATTGCACATAATTTTTAAAAATTAAATACTAGATTTGCCAAAGTTAGACGAATCCAAGAAGCTTAGCAAAGAGTTAAATTTATTTGACGTATATGCCATTGCGACCGGGGCGATGTTTAGTTCGGGCTTTTTTCTGCTTCCGGGTCTCGCTGCCGCAGAAACTGGGCCTTCAGTTTTTCTGGCATATTTAGTGTCTGGCCTATTAATTTTGCCTACCATGTTTAGTGTTGCGGAGTTATCAACAGCATTACCAAGAGCTGGAGGTACCTATTATATCATTGATCGAAGCTTAGGGCCTCTAATGGGGAGTATCGGCGGATTTGGATCGTGGTTAGCCTTGGTTTTAAAAAGTGCTTTTGCTCTTATTGGTATGGGGGCCTATATAGCACTTTATTATGATGTGAATATTACTTTGGTGGCAGTAATACTGACACTTGCATTTGGTACCTTAAATATTGTTGGGGCTAAGGAAACCACAACTCTTCAGAAAGTACTTGTGGCAGCACTCATTACCATTATGTTTGGTTATATATTACAAGGGATCGTGCATCTGTTTTCCCTAGATGTTATGGGAATAACAACTCAACGATTTACTCCATTTTTTACTAATGGAGCTACGGGCTTTATTGCAACAGTGGGCATGGTATTTGTTTCATATGCAGGACTTACAAAAGTGGCTAGTATTGCCGAAGAGGTAAAAAATCCGGATCGAAATATTCCATTAGGAATGTTTTTAGCGGTGAGTTCAGCTATCCTTGTATATGTTGTGGGAGTTTATCTTATGGTAGCGGTGTTAGAGCCGGAAGCTTTTCGTCAGGATTTAACGCCGGTTGCTACAGCTGGAGAAGCTTTTATGGATTGGTTGCCTGGTGATTTGGGTCTGTTATTAATTGTAATAGCAGCTATTGCGGCTTTTGCTTCTACTGGTAATGCGGGTATTATGTCGGCGTCAAGGTATCCAATGGCCATGGCCCGCGATTCATTATTTAATGAAAAATTTTCTGAGCTTGGCCGTTTTAATACGCCTATGAATTCTATTCTGGGTACGATGGGACTTATGTTGTTCTTTTTGCTTGCCTTTAATGTAGCATCTGTTGCCAAGCTGGCTAGTGCGTTTCAGCTATTACTTTTCGCCCTGCTCAATTTAGGAGTAATTGTAATGCGGGAAAGTAAAATTGAAGAATATGATCCAGGGTTTAATTCTCCGTGGTATCCGTGGTTGCAAATTTTTGGGATGGTTTTTTCGTTTGTCCTAATTTTTGAGATGGGAATTCTTTCAATCTTATTTACGGTAGCCGTGTCGGCTTTTGCAGTCGGTTGGTACTATTATTATGCGCATGAGGATGTTGAGCGTACCGGTGCTATTTTTCATGTGCATGCACGTTTGGGTGAGATGCAAGACAGTGGCTTGGAACGAGAGATGAGGGGGATCCTGCGAGAGAAGGGACTTCGGGATGAAGACCCGTATGAAAAGGTTGTTGGCCAGGCAGCTGTAATTGATGAAACGAGTACAGAGGTAAGCTATAAAACTATTATCAAACGGGCCGCGAAGTTGTTGGCTAATAGATTTGAGGTAGGTGAAGATGAGATTTTTGAACGATTTTGTGAAGCTCAGGATACCGGGACTATTCCTATCGGAAATGGAGCGGCCGTAAATCACATTCGCCTTGACAAAGATTGTTCCTCACAGATGGTATTAGTACGTATTCCCGAAGAAATAACGGTCTCTACGGAAAATTTTGAGATTTTGGATAGAAACGAAACAGGTAAAATTGAAAAATTAAGGGCTGTTTTCTTCCTGGTCAGTTCATCAAAAAAATCAGGGCAGCACTTGCGGATTTTATCCCATCTCGCTGAAATGATCGATAGCAGACACTTTTTAGAAAGATGGAAAAACGCCTCAAATGAATCTGAATTGCGTGAAATTCTACTACGGGATGAGCGATTTATCAATATTGTAGTTTCGTCAGATAATAATACCCGGGATCTTATTGGAAAGAAAATCATGGAAATTGAACTTCCGGAAGAAAGCTTAATTACTATTCTTAAGCGCGACGGAAAGATTAAAATACCTCATGGTTATACAATCGTGGAAGAGGATGATGAGCTATCCATTATCGGTGAAGTTGATGATATTGAACGCATTAAAAGCTGGGTAGAGGCAGACGAAGAGGATTAAAGACTTCTTGTCTTGTGCGGATGTCTAGGAAAGCGTGGAGGGTTATGCCCTTATTTAATTCTCTGTTGATTCATTAGGAAGTGAATTGGCTTTTTTGCTAATCGTCGGGTCATCTATCGTACCCTTTATATCAAATGTAATGGAACCATTCTTTTGATTCAGGGAGATAGAAAAGAGTTTTTCTGCATTTTGAAGAACACGCTCAAAGGAAGCTGAAAAATTATCAACGGTTATATCGGTTTCCTCTAGTTGAGATTGAGTAAACGGCTGTCGGGAATCAAGATATCCTTTGGCAGTAAGGTGAGCCAGCTCTGCCTTGAGTTCTGAATGGATATATAATCGATTAGATGTAGAATCAGGTCTCGAAGTCAAGCTCGCAGATTTAAAAGGGATGGCATTGGGAGCATAACCAAAGCCTTTAATAACGAAGTTATAGTTTTCCTGAAAAGATTCCAGTGGAGTCCATGTCAGGGAGTCCATAGTCACCTCGTGTACCCCTTGTTTCCAATAATCAATATCGTTGGGCTCGATGGATCCCTGATATCGAAAGGTGTCAGCCTTTAGACCGGTAACAAGAGTTTTCGGGAATTCCATTTGGAGTTTAGAACCTACCGCTCGAAAATGCTGGGATACGGAATAAACAGTGTCCACAACGGCTGTCCGGATGGCATCGAGTGCCTGTCCTTCAAAAAAGAGTTGTAGCTGTTCAGCCGATACTCTATGCTGTTTTGATTGGTTAAGGTATGAAGGGTTAACCAGTTCTGCTTCGGCACTGTAAATATTTTCCAGAGCATACTCTGTGCCACCTGTATAGAACTTCAGGGCGTCGATGTAGGAAAGATCTATGGTTAACTTATCCGCCCGTTCAATATGCTGATTCATAACAATAGTCAGGTCACGCATGATAACCTTTCCTGAAAAAGGTGTTACCTTGATAGAGGAATATTCCACAACCGGAGCGTTAGCAGTATCGGTTTGTTGCTCAATCAGCATCTCTATCTGTTGCTCTGCCTGATTGGCTGCATAAAAATGGTAGCCGATAATGGCTAATATCAGGACTCCAATTCCAATAAGGGAGTACAATAATTTTCGGCTCATAGCATCCTCTTCTTTTTTCTCAATTGACTAGCTGTTTTAGGATATCCTCAAAACTATAGGTGTCCTCTTCGCTGGCCTTCATATTGCGGAGTACGAATTTCCCTTCCTTTAGTTCATTCTCTCCAACGATAATAACGTGCCGGGCGTTCTCACGATCCGCATCTTTCATTTGAGCTTTGATAGAACGCCCGATGTAATCCATGGAGGCTGAAAGACCGGCCCCACGTAACTTGGGTAGATGCTTAACGGCCCATTTACGGGCATTTTCTCCAAGCGTTACAATATAGACATCAAGCATCTCTTCTTCGGCTAAAGGAATCCCCAGTTCTTCGCAGGCGATCATTAGGCGTTCTATACCAGAAGCAAATCCCACTGCAGGAGTTGGCTGACCACCTACCTCCTCAATCAGCAGGTCATAGCGACCGCCACCCCCGAGGGCATCCTGGGCGCCCAGATCGGGACTGATAAGCTCAAAGGCTGTGCGGGTATAGTAATCAAGTCCGCGTACCAAGTGTGGGTCTTCCACAAATGATATATCTAGTTCTTCCAATAATTCTTTGACACGTGCATAATGATCAGCTGTTTCTTCGTTCAGGAAATCGGTAATAACAGGGGCCTCTTCGATAAAGGGCTGATCTTCTTCTTCTTTGGAATCTAAAATACGAAGAGGATTTTTTTCAAAACGATCCTGAGAAATCTGACTTAGCCCGGAAAGATTTGGTCGAAAGTGATCTTTAAGGGCTTTTGTATAGGCTTTTCGACTTTCCGGGTCTCCGACCGAGTTTATTTTCAGGGTAGTATTGTTTATTCCAATACGGTCATAAATAGCCATCATTAAAGCAATAATGTCTACATCAGCGGCGGGATCGTCGGCGCCGATAATTTCAGCTCCGAACTGGTGAAATTGCCGTTGGCGCCCTTTTTGGGGTTTTTCGGCGCGAAACATTGGTCCTATATAATATAAATTCTGAGTACCTCCACGCTGTTCCAGGTGATGCTCTACAAAAGCACGCGCAACCGGGGCCGTACATTCGGGACGCAATACATACTGGTCATCGCCGCGTTCGAAGGCAAACATTTCTTTAGAGACAATATCTGTCAGCTGACCCACACCACGGGCAATCAACTCCGTTTGCTCCATAATAGGGGTACGAATCTCCTCAAAGTTAAATCTTTTCGCCTCTTCGTGAATAATGCGTTCTAATGCCTGCCATTTTCCTACTTCATCGGGGAGAATATCCACCATCCCAACATGGGTACTAAACGTGGGTTGCGCCATGAATAAATTGATTCTGAATTGATATTATTTGCTCCTAAGATAAGAGTCTGCCAATAGAAATTCTTATCCAATTTTGGATGGAGGTATCAAATATCATTTATCATCCAGATTAATGCTGGATAAACAGCTTAAATAAATAGGAATGAATAGGTGATTGAAACTACATACCGGTCAATATAATTTTGCCGGTATTCTTGTTGTCTTGCATTCGTTGATGGGCTTCTTCAGTATTCTCCCAGTCAAAGGTTGAATCGATAACAGGACTTAAAGCTTCTTTGTTAAATAATGGGAGGCAAAGCTCTGCGAAATCCTTTGTGAGAGATATTTTATAGTCCAGTGAGCGGGAACGTAATGTGGATCCCATAACGGTGAGTCTTTTCCGCAGGATGGGAACCAGGCTGGGTTCTTCTATTTTATGACCACCTAAAAATGATAGATAAATTACTCGTCCGTTCATGCCTAAAACCTCCATATTCTTATGCCAATAGGGCTTGCCGATAAAGTCTATAATCAGATCTACCGATTCGGGCTCGACATCCTTTTTTATTTCTTCAGCGTAGTTCTGAGTCTTGTAATTGTAGGCAAAGTCAGCTCCCAGTTCTTTAGCGGCATCCAGCTTGTGTTGTTTTCCTGCGGTGGTGACTATTTGAGCATCATAGAGGTGACGGGCCAGCTGAATGGCAGAGGTCCCCACGCCGCTGCCTCCCGCGTGAATCAGCACGGTCTCCTGTTTTTGGAGTTTTCCCAGCCAGTCTAAGCTTTGAAATGCCGTCAGAAAGGTTTCAGGAATGGCTGCGGCTTCGGTAAAGGAGAGGTTTTTGGGAATGGCCATTGCCATGTCTTCGTGGAGCGTACAGTATTGGGCATATCCGCCCCCGGCTAATAATCCGAATACCCGATCTCCGGCTTTCCACTGTTCTACTTTTCGTCCTGTTTTTTCAATAATACCGGCCATTTCCAATCCCAATATTTCGCTGATGCCTTCAGGCGGGGGATAGTTTCCGGTGCGTTGCAGAAGATCAGCCCGGTTAAGAGCGGATGCTTTTATTTTAACCAGTAATTCATGCGGACCCGGCTTTGGGGTAGGTACTTCTTCAATAGCGAGAGATGAATTTTTGCCTGGGTTTTGAACTTGTATAGCTTTCATATATTGGTAGATCTATCTATCAATAATATAATTATGGCTCCTCGATTTTTGGGATCTGTAAGATAATTGTTTAGCTAAAGAATAAAGTTATATAAGCGCTTATATCCTTCCTTAAGCAGGTTTTCTACATCATCAGAGAGATTAAATAATAAGATAGCTCCGGTAAAGATGAGGGTAATAACAGAAGACCGTACCACCAGATCAATTATAAAGTTATAGAGATAGGGGATTTGGAATGCAATTACCAAACAGGCGGCCGCGATAAGGATCACAGCAAGAGCATTCCACCGAAAAGGCTGCATGTCTAACTTTATCCAAACATATACAAACTTGACAAAATTATAGATAAAGATTGAAATGGCGGTTGCGGTCGCCGCACCTAACATACCCCAGAGCTGAATGAGAAAATAGTTGGTGGTAATGGTCAGTATAATTAGCAAGATATTTGTATAGAGATCAAACCGGTAATATTTGGAGTTAAGTATAATACTTCCATTGATGCCGGTAGCCATATTAAAAAGTTTGGCAGCTCCTATGATGATGATAACCCATTGCACTCCATGATATTCTTCAGGTAGTAAAAACATCAGGTTATGCATATTGGCCCAGATTCCAATATAAAGTAACACACCGCCAATCAGTTGATTCAGTGAAGTGCGCTCATAAAGTGATTGAACCTGGCTGAACTGTTTCTGTTTAATTAGGTCTGCTAATACAGGCGAAGCAATTTTCACAATTGAACGCTGTGGAACCGCGATTACGGAACCTACATAAAAAGCAATGGCATATACAGCCGTATCGTCGAGATTAGTCATGGCCCCGAGCATGATGATATCAATATTTCCAACTAGTAAGGTCGCGAGTCCGCCGAGTAGAGAATAGGCACCATAGACCCCCATTCCTTTGAGAAATTTTGACCTTTTATTGAGTATGGGAAAAGCAAGTGAGAGCTCACCCCGACGGTATAGGTAGCCTAGCAGGTAAAAAGGTTGAATACAGTAAATGCTAACAAAGCCAATCATGAAAAATGTAAAAGAGATCCACCCGAAAGAATAAATGATTAGTAACAGGATAATTAGGACCCGCATCAGGACTTCATTCAAAAAAGAGCCGGTAACGGAATCCTGCAGAGCACGGACATAGTTATTGATGACTTCGAAAAAGAGGGTAGCAAAAACAAGGGGAATTAGATAGAGGTAATAGTCTGCAAAAAGCGTAGATCGATCATTAAAGTAGAAGATAAAAAGATCATCAAATAGTAGATAAATCAGTGAGAAGAGTAGAAACCCTCCCAACGGTATTAGCAAGATGAGCGAGAGAAAACGACTCCGGGAACGATCCGAATGCTGGAAATAGGGGAAAAAACGAATAACCACATTATTAATTCCCACATGGGCAAATTGGGAGCATACCACGGAAAGAGAAATAAGTAGTCGGGTAAGTCCGTACTGGTCTGTCGTTAAAATGCGAGGAAATAGCAGGATTGTAGAGACAAAACCTAAGCCTATTCCCAGATAGGAAATAATAGTGTTTTTTATGCTCTGTCGAATAATTACGCCCAAAGTATTGATCGAACGTTAGAGGTTAAAAGTATTTTAACTGTTTTGGTAATTACGTTAATTCTTTATTGAGGTCAAGCCAAGATCCCACTTTATATTCCAGCTCTTCTGGCTGAAAGGGGACAAAGCCGTTTCCGGGATAGTTAGTCAACTCTCCAAAGTAGATGTGGTTTTCCAGTAAGTATAGATCCACGCGTATGAAACTGAAATCAGCTGCCAGGACTTCGGCAATTTTTATTGCTTCATCCAGATTTTGAGGGCGCTTCACAGGCTGTTCGTAGGGAGGATAAAGCAGTTTCCCTTCAATAGGTTCAAAATTGGGGTCAAATAAATTGCGTTTCTGATCTCCAAAACGATCGTAGTCAACTTGGATCAGTTTTACTCTCCCGTGGAAACAAAAGAATTTATAGTCCTTTGGGATGGTTCCTTTTTGGGTAAGTAGCAGTTCTTCAGCGAGAATTTTTCTGGGTAATCCCTTATAGGCCCACTCCCGTCCGAATCGATAATAATTGGTCTGCTTCCATTTTTCTGTTTTTTGATGGATCGTTTTAAAATCCTCTTTATTT
>JBEPXF010000032.1:0-16891 GCA_041642075.1 Fodinibius sp. | reverse complement strand
AACGGAGGCCAAAGGTGAGATATTTGCGATTCAGCAAGAGCTTTTTGCTGAAGAGCATGAGTGGATGAACAAGGATTACTCCTTGCCAGAAAACATTTCTATCAACAGAACAGAGGTACCATTACGACAGAATGATAAGGTGAACAGATATTTAACGTATTTTTCTTTGGAACGCCCGGATGTGATGGAGAAATGGCTCAACCGTTCGGATAAATATTTCCCAATGATGAAAAGGGTCTTTGAAGAAGAAGGAGTGCCAACAGAACTAATCCACTTATCCATGATCGAGAGTGGATTGAACCCTACGGCCAAAAGCTGGGCATCGGCTGTAGGAATGTGGCAGTTTATACGTTCAACTGGTTCAATGTATGGGTTGGAGGTCAACTGGTGGATCGATGAGCGTCAGGATCCGGAAAAAGCAACACGGGCAGCAGCTCAACATTTAAAGGATCTGTATGAAATTTGGGACGATTGGCACTTGGCTTTGGCTGGCTATAATATTAGTCAACGGGGACTTAAGCGTGCTATTCGACGTGCTGGAGGTGAAAAGGACTACTGGACTGCAGCTTCCTTTTTGCCGCGTGAGACAAGAAATTATGTTCCTACCTATCTGGCAGCTACGATGATTGGGATGAATCCTCAGGAATTTGGTTTCGAAAAACAGTATTCAGGGGAAACCTATAACTATGAAGTTTTTCAAGTGGATCCGCTAATGCCGCTGGAAACTCTGGCTGATGCTGCAGGAATTTCACTGGATAAATTGAAGGAATACAATCCCGAACTGTTACGTTGGGCTACGCCACCGGGAGATAAGTATCCTCTTAAGCTACCAGTAGGGGCGTATGATACATTTGCTGCTAATTATGATGACATTCCCAAGGATGAGCGAAGTAATCATATAGCAATGCATACCGTTAGTAGTGGAGAAAATTTGGGATCTATTGCCCGTAAATATGGTACTTCCGTACGTTCTTTATATGAAACCAATGAAAAGCTTTCCGGTACTATCTATCCCGGGCAAAAGATTGTAGTTCCACTGCCTGGAGGCAGTAAAAATAAAATAGCATCCAATCGCCCTTCGAATACTAGCAAGAGCGAAAGTAATACTTCAAAGATAGCTCAGTCTACATCAGCATCACCATCACCTTCGAATCCGCAAGCCGATAATACAGGTTCAAATAAAGCTAAAATACTCTACACAATTAAAAAAGGTGATACGATCGGGCATATAGCTGAATGGTTTGACGTAACTGCTTCCCAGATAAGAAGGTGGAATAACGTTACAAGATTCATTAAACCCGGTAATGACCTTGATATTTATGTAGATAATTCAAAGAAGTCCTATTATCAAAAAATAAGTGAGATGCCTTTTGATAAGAAGCAAGAAATTGAGCTGAAACAACGCCGAAATGAAGATGTCACTTTAGCTTCTCTCGTAAATACTGATGGAGAGTATACGGTTCAGCCTAATGATACCCTTATTGATATAGCTAATAAGCATGGAGTTTCAGTAAGTCGGATCAGAGAGTTGAATGGACTGAATGGAAATCAAATTTATGCGGGGCAAACGATTAAGATTGGCAGTCCTGAATAGGAAATTGTTGATCAATACCTTCTTCGAAGAACTTCTGAACTTTAGGATATTATAGTGGCTAAAGCAGATCTGCATATACATACCCATGCCTCGGATGGACATATAAATCCTAAGGAAGTGATTCGCTATGCAGTGAAGCATAACCTGGAGGTTATTTCTATTACAGACCACGATACTATAAAAGGATATCAGGAGGCAACCGAAGAGGCCGAAAAAAGAGATATACAATTACTACCTGGCATAGAGATTACCTCTGATTTTAATGATCGTGAGTGTCATCTTCTTGCTTATTGTTTTGATCCAAATCACTTGGCTGTTAAGAAGTTAGTCCGCCATCATTATCAATCGCGTCTTAAACGCGGAAGCTGGATTATTGAACAGCTCAGAAACCAGGGAATGGAATTAGATATGGAAGAAGTAAGGGCTGAAGCCAGAGGCGGGAACATCGGCCGCCCCCATATTGCATCTGTGTTGGAGAATAAAGGCTACGTCGCTTCTTTTAAAGAAGCATTTATTCGATATCTTAGTGATGAACAGTTAGGGAATATATATAATGAATATTATAGTCATCACCAGGTGATTGATACCATTAGAGAAGCCGGGGGAGCAGTGGTGATAGCACATCCAGGTAGATTATATTCTATAGAAGAACTGGAAAGCCTGGTAGAAGCAGGAGTTGATGGAATTGAAGTTATACATCCAAGTCACAATTATCAGATACAGAAACAAATGGAAGAGTTTGCTGATCGGCATAGCTTGCTAAAAACCGGTGGGAGCGACTTCCATGGAAGTAATAAAAAATATCAAAAATACTTTGGGGTTGTAACAATTAATACTAAATATGTGCATCAATTGTTGCGCCTGACAGATCAACGTAAAGAAACAATAGCGTAATAGAATGGCTCCTCAAATAATTACTGGAAATAAAAACCTTTCCGATTGTACGGTGGGCATTGCTGTAGCAAACTGGAATTCATTTATAACGGATGAATTATTAGAAGGTGCTATGAATGTTTTTACTCAAAAAGGTTTTTCTGACACTGATATTATTGTCGCTCGTTGTCCCGGGGCGTACGAAATTCCGTTTACTGCCAGAAAGCTATTAAAAAAAACAGATGGAGTCGTTACCCTCGGGGCTGTTATACGCGGTGATACGCCTCATTTCCACTATGTTTGCGATGCTGTTAACCGCGGAGTAACCGATTTAAATATGAAAGGCAATAAACCAGTTGTTTTTGGTGTTTTGACTACAGACAATGTACAACAGGCACAGGAACGCTCCGGAATTGTTGAAGGCAAAGGGAATAAAGGAGCCGAAGCCGCACTGGCACTAATTGAGATGATAAGTTTGGGCCGGAATATTGATCAATTATAATGCTAAAAAGCTTGATATAACGACGATAAAGCTCTAATATTGATAGCTTAACAAATCACCAGTTATACGCTTTTGGAGCAATATTCACTCACAAATACAGAACAGGAAAGTAGCGATAAGGAGGCGCAACTCCGGCTTATTGACCGGGGTAAGATACCTCAGCATATTGCTATTATTATGGATGGTAATGGCCGTTGGGCTAAAAGCCGGGGGAATCTTCGCTCGTATGGACATAAGGCGGGGGTTGATTCGGTTCGTGATGTTACAGAGGCTTGCGCTCAAATAGGTGTAAAATACTTAACGCTTTATGCATTTTCTACAGAAAATTGGGGGCGTCCCAAGCTTGAAGTAAATGCCTTAATGCGCCTATTGGCCAATTCCTTGCGTAAAGAGGCAGAAAATTTGAATGAGAATAATATAAAGCTGGATACGATTGGACAGATTGATCGATTCCCCAAAAGATGTCAGCAAGAATTAAGAGAAGCAATAGAATTGACCCAAAAAAATGATCGCCTTAATTTATGCCTTGCTCTTAGCTATTCCGGCCGTTGGGATATCACCGAAGCCGTTAAGAAGTTGGCTAAACGTGTAAAACAAGGTGAAGTCGATCCGGAAGATATCAATGATGATCTTATAGGGGCTCATTTATCGACAGCAGATATCCCAGACCCTGATTTGATAATTCGAACCAGCGGTGAATATCGTCTCAGTAATTTTCTTTTATGGCAATTAGCTTATTCTGAACTCTATATAACTGAAACCTATTGGCCCGATTTTCGAAGAGATGAATTATATAATGCTATCCAGTCATTTCAGGAACGTGAACGCAGATTTGGGAAGCTTTCTAAAAAAGAACAAAAGAAAGAGGCAAGGCTGCACGTTTAAGAATTGACACCATAACCTTTCATTAACGCACGCTCACTATTATACAAGAATATATTTACGTGAAGAAATTATTAAGCACACTTTTCGTACTTTGCTTCGTTGCATTATCAGCATTAGCCCAGGATACTTCATCGGATAGTATCTCAATAAATATTCAAAATCCGATGGAAGCAACGCCCCAGCAATATGAAGTGCTAGGGGTTGAGGTGGAAGGGTTAACAACTTCACGGGAAGATTTTGTAATAGGAACCAGCGGTCTTCAGGAAGGGACTAGTATTAGTATTCCCGGGCAGGATGTCGGTGATGCTATCCGGAGCCTGTATCAAACGGGACTTTTTTCGGATGTTGAGATTGTAAAGACGGGAGAGGAAGGAAATGGTGTTTATCTGAAAATTATTGTTCAGGAACAACCTCGGCTTGAGGATTATGAAATACATGGCGTAAAACGATCAGAACGGAGCGATATTAGAGAACAACTGTCTCTTGTATCGGGCTATGCTGTTACCGAGTCCTCAATTTCACAAGCTAAAAGTGCTATAAAACGCTATTATGAAAAAGAAGGATATTGGTATACTGAAATTGATGTGCAGCGATCGGAATTAGATGAAACTAACAATCGGATTACATTGGAGTTTCATATTTCTCCAGGAGAGCGATTAGAAGTAAAAGATATTGTCTTCCATGGTAATGAAAAGTTTGATGACCGGGAACTTCGGAAGTCATTGGGAACTATCTCTGAAGACCGGTGGTGGAAGTTTTTCTCAAAGAAGCTCTATAAGGAAGATGAGTTTGAAGAAGCTAAAAACAATTTAAGAAGTTTTTACCGGGAGCATGGCTTTCTCGATTTCCGGGTAACCTCTGATTCAGTCTATACATTCCCTTATACCCAGAGAAGACTATATGTACTTACGAATCCAGCAGAAGGATTAAAAGTTGATATCTCAGTACACGAGGGACCCCAGTATAAAGTGCGGGATATTAATTGGGATGGAAATACGGTTTATACTGATGAGGAGCTTACCCAAACACTTGGCTTTGAGAAGGGGGAGGTTTTTAACCAGACAAAATTTGAGACTAGACTTGAAATTAATCAGACAGGTCCAGATGTAACCAGTCTATACCAGGATATCGGGTATCTGTTTTTCCAGGTGGAGCCGAATATTGAGGTGGTTTCTGAGGATTCGGTTGACCTCAATATGAGCATTTATGAAGATGAAGTGGCTTATATCGAGGAGGTTTCTTTTGAGGGGAATACAAAAACTCATGACGATATTGTCCGTCGTACCTTACGTACTGTACCCGGCCAGAAATATAGCCGGCAGGATATTATTCGAACTATACGTGAGTTGGGACAGTTGGGTTACTTCCAACAAGATGCTATTGAACCAAACTTAGTTCCGGATCAGGAAAACCAGTCTGTTGATATTACGTACAATTTGGATGAATCACAGAGCACTGACAATTTTGAGTTCTCTGGAGGATTTGGAGGCCGAGGAATTGGTTTAATTCTTTCAGCCAAGCTGAATTTTAATAACTTTTCTATCCAACGGGCACTCAGGGGAGAAGGATGGAACCCTATTCCTTCCGGAGATGGTCAAAAACTATCCCTTGGTGTTCAGGTCACCGGCAGTGGATACCAAAGCTACAGCCTCGGTTTTCAGGAGCCATGGCTCGGAGGTAGGCCACTTTCGCTTGGTGTGAATACCAGTTATGATCTGATTAAATACCGAAGGTCAGATCAACGCAATGAAATGTTTTCTAGCAGTGTTTCTTTAGGCCGAAGATTAGATTGGCCTGATGATTACTTTACACACCGGAGTGTTTTATCCTATCAGCTGTATGATGTTGAAGGAGGAGCATCATTCTTGCCTGAAGGCGCTTCCAGTATCTTGAGTATCAAACAGATCTTAGAGCGTAATTCCACTGATAATCAGATTTCACCCACTACAGGTTCCAAAATTGAGCTTTCTGGGGAATTAGCACCGCCATTACCTTCTTTTGCACAATATTATAAGCTGAAATCAAGCTATCAGAATCATACTACACTGGTGGGTAAGCTGGTGCTGACCAATACCATTGAGTATGGTTACCTTGGATATTTAAGCCAGGGTGAGCGCAGTGGTTTTCAGCGCTTTAAACTTGGAGGAACACAATTGCAGCAGAGGCAGTCATTTTTAGATGACAACGTTGACTTGCGTGGTTTCCCGGGTGGACAGAATGGTTCTATAACCGCTTTTGAAGATGGACAGAATGTAGGTGGTCGTTTGTATTCCAAATATTCCCTGGAGTTGCGTTATCCGGCTATTACTGAACAGCAAGCACAAGTTTATCCCTATGCTTTTATGGATGCCGGTAATGCGTACCTCAATGTTGACCAATTTTCTCCCTTTGATGTGAAACGATCCGCGGGATTTGGAACACGTATTTATCTGCCGATATTAGGATTGGTTGATCTTAGTTATGGATACCGTCTGGATGGAATACCCAATACACGAGTTCAGCCGGGAGAATGGCAATTCCTCTTTAATATTGGTGCACCTTTTTAATGGTCAGAGTAAATACATATACTACACTTCTGGTTGTCTTATTAGTTGGCAGTTTATCAAATGCTTATGGGCAACAGCAGAAAATAGGATATGTAGATTCCGACCATATTTTATCAGAAATGCCTGAATATGAAGGAATCCAACAAAAACTACAGGTGATAAGCTCTGAATGGAATAGCCAGCTAAAGAAAATGGAGGAAGAAATTAATCAACTGAAGGAAGATTTTGAGTCCAGAAAGGTTTTATATACTGATGAACAACGAAAGCAGATGCAACAAAAAATCCAAAAGCTAGTTGATGAACGTGAGCAGTTTATGGATAAAAAGTTTGGTGAAGAAGGGGAATATTTTCAGGAACAAAAAAAGTTATTAGAGCCAATACAGCGCAAGGTTTTTGAGGTTATAAATACTTTAGCCAAACGTGAAAACTTTGATTTCATATTCGATCGCGCTCAAAATACCAATATGCTGTATGGAAATCAGGAATTTAATTTAAATGAAAAGGTACTACAAGAGCTTGGTGTTACGTTAAATGAGAGCAGCAATTAATAAAAATTGTTGGTATTATCACACGCTTTAACAAAATAGAACGTTAAAAAAGATTGATTCAATGATTAAAAAAATACTAAGTACAGCCTGTCTGTTTCTTTTTCTGTTAAGTACAACGGCTTATGGGCAGTTGAAAATAGGATATATGAGTACGCAGGAAGTTTTGAATGAACATCCACAGCGATCACAGGTAGAGCAGCAACTGAATAGTTATATTGAAGATAGAAGAGGAGAACTGGAAGAAAGGATCTCTTCTTTTCAAAATGAGGTTGCTGAGTATCAGGAGAACCAAGAAGATATGACTGATCAGCAAATTCAGCAAAGAGAGCAGGAGCTTTCTGAGCAAGAAGGAGAAATACAACAGTTTCAACAAAGTATACAAGGAGAGATACAGCAACAACGATCTCAGTTGCTAAATCCATTATATGAAGACATGGATCAGGCCATTGCTGATGTAGCAGAAAGTAATGATCTTGATTTTGTGCTCAATCAGACAACAAATAGCGGAGATAACGTGATCTACTATGCTGCTGATCAACAGTTAGATATTACCCAACAGGTGATTCAGCGTATTAATGAAAATTCTACACAGAACTAACACAGAATATAATTTTAGAACTATGATTAAACGAATACTATCAGTTTTATTTATTTGTCTTTTAGTAGGTGGATTATCCAATACCTCTTTTGCCCAAGTGCAGGATGATGATTTAACAATAGGATATGTAGATCCTCAGGCAATTCTGAGCAAAATGCCGGAGATGAAGGCCATACAGCAACGTCTACAGAATTTTATGGAAAGCAAACGGGAAGAGTTTGCTTCAAAACAGGAAGAGTACCAACAGCAAGTAGCCGAATACCAGGATAAAGAATCGGTTATATCCGATAATGCTAAGCAGCAAGAAGAAGAACGTTTAGGTCAACTGGGGGCTGAACTTCAACAGTTTCAATCCCAGCTTCAGCAAGAAATCCAGGAAAAGCAGCAAGAACTGGTGGGACCTCTGTTAGATCAAATTGATTCTGCTATTAATACAGTGGCTAATGAAAGGGGACTGTCTTATGTACTGAATACGACGACCAGTAATGGAGACGTAATTCTTCTCTATGTTTCGGATGAGGCACAACAGCAATATGACATTACTGATGAAGTGATGAATGAGCTGGATATGTAACCCCATCTGAATCTATTGCAATTTTACTTAAAAGGCAGTCTGTTTTACAGGCTGCCTTTTTTATTTGACTCTTCTTTTACGGTTACGGATGTAGTCTTCAAAAATATATCCCCCCAGGTTATCCAAAGAGGCAAAGTATGCCCGTCCCTTATTAGCTTCGGTTAGTTCGCGGACAAAGTCTTGAAGGTACGGATCGCGGGCAATCATAAATGTTGTGATATCAATTTTATCGCGACGACATTTCACGGCTTCGTCCAGTACCTTATTGACAATCTTGCGATCAAGTCCAAAACTGTTTTTGTACAAGCGGCCCTTTTCTATAATACAGGATGGTTTGCCATCTGTAATCATGAATATTTGTTTATTATTATATTTTCGTCGGTGTAAAATATGCCTGGCCAGCTGTAGAGCTTGTTGAGTGTTTGTATGGTAGGGACCAACCTTGAGATAAGGCAGATCCTCAATATTTACTTTCCAGGCCTCATTTCCAAAAGCCACAATATCGAGCGAATCATTAGCGTAGTTATCGAGGATAAGCTCAGAAAGGGCCATGGCTACTTTTTTTGCCGGGGTAATGCGATCTTCGCCATAAAGGATCATAGAGTGGCTTAAGTCGATGAGTAAGACCGTAGCCACAGAAGTATGGTGATCGGTGTTGTGTACCCTGATATCCCTCTCTTCCAGGTTCATCTGGTCAATGCTGCTATGCTTGAGCATATTCATCATGGTACCAACACTATCAATATTAGCTAAATCATCTCCCTGTTGCCATCGGCGTGTTTCCGGCTGTCGTTCAAGTCCCTGTCCCGTATGATCGGTCTTGTGGCTACCTGCCGCTCCCTTGTCAAGATGCTTGAAAATTTCTTCAAGTGAACGTTTCCGAAGGCTTCGTTCTGTTTTTCGGGTAATGACAAGCATATTATCTTTCTGGTCTCTCTTTATATATCCCCTTTCTTTAAGTTCATCTACGAAATCATCCAGGCCAAAATCATCGAATTGATCAGTAATACCGTATTCGTCATCTAGATCAGCCATCCATCGCAAAGCCTGGGAGACATCTCCGCTTGCTATGGTAAGCAACTCCTCAAATAAATCCATGAGGGTATCAAAAGGAGATTTATTGGAGGATTTTTTATCTATATTAGGATTCCATTCTCGATACTTGAAATGCATAACAAAAACATTGACTTTAGCAGGAGTATAGAGAAAACATACAGACAATAAAATTAATTCACTGGATGGCAGAAAATAAAGTGCAAAATATTGATCGTCTTCAATTTGAGCGTCAGCTTTGGTCTGAAGGATTTGAAAGAGTTATGGGACTGGATGAAGTGGGACGCGGATGCCTGGCAGGGCCTGTAGTGGCAGCGGGAGTTGTCTTTAAGCCCGGAACTTTTATCGAAGAGATTCGGGATAGCAAAACTTTATCACTGAAAGAAAGAATATCATTGACTAAGAAAATTAAAGAACTATCTATTTTTTGGGCTGTTCAGTGGTGTATGCCGGCCGAAATTGATGAGCTGAATATATTATATGCATCTATTAAAGCAATGCGCCAATGTGCGGAAGCAGAAAAAGCCCGGCCGGATTATCTTTTGGTGGATGGCAATCGATTTAGCCCGGGGCTATGTCCGCATAAATGTTTGGTCAAGGGCGATGACCGTTCTATGAGCATTGCTGCCGCTTCCATCATTGCCAAGGTTTTCAGAGATAAATGGATGATTGCATTACACGAAGAGTATCCTTATTACGGCTGGGATACGAATGTGGGTTATCCTACAGCCCAACATTACAGTGGACTGAAGGAATATGGCTATACTGAATATCATCGGCAGAGCTTTAAATTACGTACGGAAAAGAAAGTAATGCAGGATAAAACTGAGAATTAACGATATATACTGAATTGCCTTTTATAGTAATCGAGATTTAGACAGATTCCCAGCATAAGAGTATTCGTAATGAGAGCTGATCCCCCATAGCTGATAAAGGGCAGGGGAACACCGATGATAGGAATAAGCGCCGTTGCTGAACCTACATTGATAAAGAAGTGAGTAAAGAAGATGGTGGCAACGCCTACCATCACAAGTTGTGCAAATGGATGCTTGTGGGTCGCTGCTGCTTTCAATAGCAGCAAAGTAAAACTGAGTAATAGTAATATGACTATCACTGCTCCTACAAATCCAAATTCTTCGGCAATAACGGGGAATATAAAGTCAGTCCACTGTTCAGGGAGAAATCGAAGCTGGGTTTGAGTTCCCTCCATAAATCCTTTTCCATAAAGGCCTCCAGATCCAATGGCAGTTTTTGCTTGTATGATATTCCATCCGGCTCCTTGTGGATCAAAAGACGGATCGGTAAAGGCTTCTATGCGAGCCCGCTGATGAGGCTGTAAAATTTGAAAGAGCGCAACCTGAACTCCGATTACAAGAAGAATTCCAGTGGCAAATGAGGTAAAAGTGAGCCAGGTACTGCGCTGAAGCATAAATACAAGTAATGTTAGTACAACAGCGGCAAGTAGTCCCCAATACCAGCTGATTACACTTAAATACCCAATAATTGCAGGAGAAATAATAAACAGGGAAATTCCATAGGGAAGGCCCGACCAGAAAAGCACAACGGGAATAAGCGCCAAAAATATGATGGCAGTTCCGGTATCATTTTGAAGAAAAACAAGTACCGTGGGTACTAAAATAATCAGTACGGTTGTAATGGCCGTTTTAAGATTTTCGGCTGATATGTTTCGACGGCTGGTCAGATAGCTGGCGACGGCAAGTACAGTCGCTATTTTCATTAGTTCACTTGACTGTAGGTTTACAGGTCCCAGTACCAGCCAGCTCTTGGCACCATTAACTTCCCGGCCAATAAACAGGGTAAGAACCATAAGAAGTAATCCAAAGGCGTAAAAAACAAAAGCTCCTTCTTGAAAGGTACGGGGATTTATATATTGAAGCCCTACCAGAATTCCCAGGGCAATACCAAATGCCACTAATTGTTTATAAAAATTTATCTGGATATATCCGGGCAGAAACTCAGCTACCGGTCCTTGAGTAGCACTATAAATGGCAATTAGGCCAACTAGTACAAGGCCACTCCATAAAGTTGCGAGAGACCAGTTATATTCTCCAAAACGGTTCATTCTTAATTCTCTTCAGGTCGTGGTTCAAAATTTTTCACATAATCATAAACATGGGAACGTCCAACTTCGCCAGAGATATACTGCTCTACCATTAATGAAGCTATGGGGGCGGCTGATATAGAACCGTAGCCGGCGTTTTCAACGAGTACGGCTATTGCAATTTGAGGATCCTCTACGGGAGCAAAACAAATAAACCAACCGTGATCCTGGCCATGAGGATTTTGGGCTGTACCGGTTTTACCGGCAACGGCAATACTATCTAAGTCTGCGTAGTACCTCCCGCTGCCCTCAGTAACTACTCTTCGCATTCCGTCTTTAATGACTTTTAATTCATTTTCATCAACCCAACTGATTTTAGTTGTATCCCTATTGGGATAAACAACCCTTCCATTTGGTTCCCGAATGGATTGTACAAAGTGGGGTTGTATGGCATATCCCCCGTTTGCAATCTGTGCAGCTACTGTAGCCATTTGAAGTGGTGATGCAGCCATAAATCCCTGCCCAATGCCGAGACTAAGTTGGTCGCCTATGCCCCAGGTACCTTCTCCCAGGATATTGTTTAAATAAGTGCTATCAGGCAAAATGCCAGTCGTTTCACTGGGAAGGTCAATTCCGGTTGGTCGGCCAAGGCCAAAGGAAGAAGCTAATTCATTCCATCGATCAATGCTATGGGAGCGTACCATTTCATCCATTAGCCAGAAAAAGAAGGTATTGCTGGATTCCTGAATAGCTTTTCCAATATTGTATTGTCCCGGATCGGCCAGATCATTATATCGACGTCCCCGTGAATAATATCCTGGATTATAGATTGTTGTCTGTGGAGTAATAATTTCTGTTTCCATTCCCATCAAACCCATAAGGGGTTTAAAAGTAGATCCAGGCGGTTGCGAACTTGAGGTAGCACGGTTGAAAAGTGGATCTAAGGTATCCGCATTTATGCTTTGCCAATAATCAGTATCTATCCGACCTGCAAGGCGTCTTATATCAAACTCCGGAGCACTCGTCATGGTAAGAATACTACCATCCTGAGGATCAATGGCAATGGCTGCTCCTTTTTTTCCTTCCATAAGTTCTTCAGCCAACAGCTGCAGGTTGGTGTCAAGAGAAGTATGAAGATCAGCCCCTTTTTGAGGTGCTTCATCTATAGATCCATTTTGATAGGATCCAAGATTTTGACCCATCGCATTGACAAGAATATACTCTGTTCCCTCTTTTCCTCTCAGTTGGGATTCATAGGATTTTTCAAGACCCGTTTTACCAATTTTATCTCCGAGATGATAATTATCTTCGGTCAGGTACTCTTCCTGGGAGACTTCCCGTAGGTAACCTAGTATATGAGAAGCCCGTAGACTGTCAATAGGGTAGTGACGTTTGCTTTCAATTTGATGGCCAATACCCGGCAACTGCCAGATATTTTCCTGAATAACAGAGAAAGTTTCGAAATTAATTTCGGTAAATAGTCGGGATGCTCGATGCCAAGAATATGTGCGTGCCTCTTCTACGCGTTTTCTAACCTCTTCAACTGGAATATCTAATAATCTTGCCAGAATTGGAGTGTTCTCTTCCTTATAACTGGAAGGAATTATAGTAACAGAATAAATGGGTTCGTTTTCTACCAATAGCTGGCCATTACGATCATATATAAGTCCGCGCGCCGGATTGACGATCTGCTGTCGCAGGGCATTCTCCCGGCTTAACGGATCATAGGTGTCATATTCAAGAATTTGTAGCTGAAAAAGGCGTCCCAAAATTATCAGTCCCAAAACGACGATAATTCCCATCAAAACGCGAATGGATATATGGCTGCGCTTTTTCTTTTGATATTGCATGGAAGGTACTACTAATTAGTTCTGAACATATGGAAAAGAGCTGCTACTATAGCTGAATATAAGCTATTTCCAATAAGAAATAATCCAAAAAGTGTTTCTGCGGTGTAATTTTGGATAAAGATATTCAATCCCAAAAAAATAAGATTATGGAAAAGACCGGCAAGTGCAACCGTAATAAAGACTTGTCCAATACTTAACTGTGTTTTAGTATCTTTGGGAATAAATCGGTGGACGACATACACAAGCAGTGTTTTGGAAAACATGTTAAGTCCCCAAATATCAAGCAGCGCATCCTGGAAGAATCCCAGAGAAGCTCCCATTAAAAGAGCTGCAGTCCTGTTTCCTTTACTCATGTACCAGATCAAAAATATAAGAACAAGATCAGGATGTGCCCCAAAAATAGTTAAATGTCGAAATAGCACAAGCTGAAGAATTAGGAAGACTAGTCCTATGCCGATATGTTTAAGTCGCCTGCCGGTCATTCTAAAGCATTTTGATATTGATCGTTAAGTTTCTGGATAGTGGTATCAGGTTGAAATTTAACAACAAATCCAGCCGTCATGCTATTAATATCTACAAAAGGGTTGAGAATAATTTTCTGTATATCTCGTCCCTGCTGAGACTCAGTTCGTACCACTTCTCCAATAGGAATATTAGGAGGAAATTGATTACTGTATCCTGAAGTCACTACTATTTCTCCAGAATCGACCTCTACGGTTTGGGGGACATAATTTAGCTGGAGTTCTTGAATGTTTTTACTATCCCAGGAAACGATGCCATAAGCCCCTGAGTTTTGCAGTTTTGCACTAACCTTAAATAAACTATTAAAAATTGGCATTACCTGGGAGTATCCCTGATCAGTCAGCACAACCTTACCGGCCAGTCCTTCGGCTGCTACCAAAGGCATACCAGGATCAATACCTTCTTCAGTACCTGCATCAATAGTTAACGAGTTAAATACTTGGGAAAGTTCTTTTCCCACGACCTGTACGGGATATAGGTTGAGATTGCTATTGCGGCTAAATTCAAGTAATTGACGAAGTTCCTCATTTTCTTCCCGAGCTGAACGAAGGCGACTTAACTCGTCAAGTAGTAAAACATTTTGTTGTCTTAGATAAGTATTTGTCCTTAAAGCCTGCCGATAGGTTCGAATGTTAGAAAGTGGTTCTTCCAAATAGCTGAAAACAGTTACCGAAACGGTCCGAAGATTATGAAGTCCTCCCTGATGCCGACCGACGATGAGTCCAACCGCAACAATAAGTAAAAATGCTGCTATAATATGATCTTTAATTTCCGTTATTCCCGGAAAACGAATTTGCATTCACTTCTTCCTTCCTTAGATACTTAGGTAATTACGGTTCGGTAATAATCGAGATCTTCTAATATAGCGCCAGTACCACGTACAACGGCAGTTAAAGGATCTTCGGCAATATGGACGGGCAAGTCAGTAGTTTCACGGATCAGCTTATCAAGATTTTTAAGCTTGGCGCCTCCGCCGGTAAGCATAATCCCCCGATCCAGAATATCTGCTGACAGTTCAGGTGGAGTCTGTTCCAGAGATTTAGTAATAGATTCAACAATAGTATTTACCGATTCAGATATCGCTTCCCGAACATCCTTGGATGTAACATGTCGGACTCGTGGTACTCCGTTAACAAGATCACGTCCTTTAGTATCCATTTCTATTTCTTCATCGAGTGGAGCAGCCGATCCAATTTCGCACTTAATCTTTTCAGCAGTACGTTCTCCGATAAGTAGATTATGATTCCGTCTGAAATAATTAATGATATCTTCATTCAGCTCATCTCCACCCAAGCGTACCGACTGTGCATATACGATACCTGAAAGTGCAATGACAGCAATTTCGGTGGTTCCTCCACCTACATCCACAATCATATTCCCGATCGGCTCGTGTACATTCAACCCAATTCCGATTGCTGCTGCCATGGGTTCATCGACGAGATGGACTGATTTGGCTCCGGCATGTTCTGCGCTGTCACGAACGGCTCTACGTTCGACTTCGGTAATGCCGCTAGGTACACAAACAACCATCGTTCGGGTACTGGAATACCATTTCATTTTGACCTTATCAATCATGCCGCGAATCATTTGTTCGGCAACTTCAAAATCTGCGATAACACCATCCCGAAGGGGACGTACGGTGCGGATATTCTTATGGGTCTTTTCATGCATCAGTCGGGCCTCGTGCCCCGTTGCAACAGGTTCATTTTGTGTGTTCAGGGCAACAATGGAGGGCTCATTAAGTACGATACCTTCCCCCCGGGAATAGATAAGGGTGTTGGCGGTACCAAGATCGATAGCAATATCGGTGTATAGCCAGTCAAACCAACCTTTTCGTTGCTGTTTATCCTTCTTTGATGTAGATGCGTTATTATCCATATTAGCTATGTGTAGATGAGCTGCAAGTAGTCAAATTTTACCATTTAAAGGACCAAAATCGAAAATACAATTTTGTGTGTCTATTTCCGAATAAATAAGAATAAAAGTTAAAATGAAAATGTTTAATGTCTAAAAAGTCGTTTGCCCGTGAAGACCATGGTAAGGTCAAGAGCATCAGCGGCTTCTATGACTTGATCGTCGCGAATACTTCCACCGGGTTGAATAACGGCAGAGGCTCCTGCTTTAGCCGCGGCCTCTACTCCATCGGGGAAGGGGAAAAAAGCATCCGATGCAATAGCAGTATCTTCTATTGATAATCCTTCTTCCCTGGCTTTGGCAATAGCAATTTGTGAGGCTTCAACACGGCTGGTTTGTCCTGTGCCAATACCAATGGTTTGCTGATCTTTAGCGTAAACAATGGCATTGGACTTCACATGTTTAACGACCTGCCATGCAAAAAGCATGTCGCGGAGTTCTTTTTGGCTTGGCTGGCGCTTTGTCACCACTTTAAGGTCATTTTCATTAAGAACAGAAAAATCAAGATCCTGGCTGAGAGCGCCTCCGAAGATCGAGCGGTACTGTTGTTCCGAGGTATCACTCAAATACTTCTTCTGGCGAATAAGCCGCCTTTTTTTCTTCTGTTTGAGCAGGGAAAGTGCTTCTTCAGAATAGGAAGGAGCAATAATAATCTCGGTAAATATTTCGTCTATTGCTTTAGCGGTATCCAGATCGAGTTCTCGGTTGACTGCTACAATACCTCCAAAAGGAGATTTAGTATCCGTTTGGAAGGCTTTTTCCCATGCCTTAGAAAGATTATCGTCGGATGCTACACCACAGGGAACGGTGTGTTTAAAAATAGCGCAGGTTGGATCAGTTCCCTTAAAGTCAGCAATTAGACGCAGGGCGGCATCCACATCCAGGAAATTGTTGTAGCTGAGTTGCTTGCCGTGAAAACAATCAATGAATTCCTCCTGGTAGCCGTATACCGCTGCCTTCTGATGGGGATTTTCGCCATAGCGCAATCCTTGAGATTTAGGAAGTGAGATATTCAGCTGATCTGGTTGTTTCTCTGCACCGGTATCGAGCGTATTGAAATAATTGGCAATATGGGTGTCGTAGTGTGCGGTATGATTGAATGCTTGGCGTGCCCACTTCTGGCGCTTAGTAAATGGGATACTGTCTTCCTGTTCAAGTGATGCTATGAAATCATCATACTGCTTGGGAGCAGTAAGAACGCATACGTGGGCAAAATTCTTTGCTGCTGCCCGAATCATAGTGGGACCGCCGATGTCAATATTCTCGGTAGCTATAGCTGGAGTACAATCTGGATTATTAATTGTTTCCTTAAAAGGATACAGATTAACAACAACCAGCTCTATAGGATCAATATTTAGTCGTTCCATCTC
>JBEPXF010000031.1:0-17488 GCA_041642075.1 Fodinibius sp. | reverse complement strand
TAACGGGTCTTCGCTAAGTCCTTCTGCTTTTACGAGTGTTTGTTCAAGGTGTTCGGCATCCTCATCCGCATAGCGTTGTACCAGCTCTTTACCCAGCTCTGCCTTGCTGGAGAAGTGATGAAAAAAAGCGCCTTTGCTTACACCTGCCTGTTCAATGACATTACTTACTGTTGTTCCTCCGAATCCTTTATCGAGAATGATCGATTCGGCGGCATCCATAATTTTAGTACGCGTGTTTTTTGGATCTCTATTCATAGCTCAAATAATAACATACTAATTGGTATGTATCAATAGGTTTTTTTAATACTTAGTACCAAATATATATCCCATATAGCCCTGTTAGTAGGATGTTTGTCTTATTTGCAAGATTTTATTTGACATTAAGGAAACTAATTTGCAACATACCGACTAGTTGGTTTGTTAAATTTAAAAAAGAGGAGATCATGTGTAACGCAGCAATCACGATGCCTCAAACGGCAAGTACTGAAACAGGATTTGATGAATGGTTTGTAACCGCACTAAATGGCGGTGCTTTAATGTTAATGATTTCAATTGGTCATCGAACCGGATTATTTGATACGATGGCTGAGATGGAATGGACCGACAGTGTGGAACTGGCAAAGCAGGCCGGACTCAAGGAGCGATATGTAAGAGAGTGGCTGGGAGCGATGGCTACGGGCGGTGTAATAGAAGTAGATGAATCTGGTCGTTACTTTTTGCCCGAGGAGCATGCCCAATTTTTAACACGTAATGGAATAGAAAACTTGGCTGTTTTCGCTCAATACATCTCAGTACTCGGAAACGTAGAAAATGAAATCACGGAATGCTTTTACAATGGCGGAGGAGTTCCGTATGAAAAATATACCCGTTTTCATGAGGTAATGGCCGAAGACAGCGGAATGACGGTGCTAGAGGCACTTGAAGATCATATTTTACCGTTAATTCCGGGGCTTACCGAAAAACTTCAAAATGGAATATCCGTCCTTGATTTGGGATGTGGCCGCGGTCGTGCCATTATGATGATGGCTGAACTATTTCCAAAAAGTAGGTTTAAAGGCATTGACCTGTCGGAGGAAGCCATAAATTGGGCAAGGAATGAAGCCAAAAAGAGGGGCTTGGAAAATGTAGAGTTTGAAATTCGTGATGCCAGTGACTTTGATAAAACAGCAGAACCGGTGGCTTACGATTTCATAACCACGTTCGATGCCATCCACGATCAGGCCAAGCCACTTGCAGTGCTTAAAGGGATCAATCGAACCTTAAAGCCGGGAGGTACCTACCTGATGCAGGATATCCATTCTACCGGTCATGTGCACACCAATATGGATCACCCGCTCGGCCCGACACTTTACACCGTTTCAACTATGCATTGCATGTCGGTATCCTTGGCGCAGGGTGGAGAAGGACTAGGCACAATGTGGGGACGCGAAAAAGCACAGGAACTCCTGCAAAAAGCGGGTTTTGAAGATATTGAAATCCACCAGCTCGATCACGATTTCCAGAATGATTACTATGTAATGACTAAATAAATACTAATATAATGTACTGTACTGGATAAGAAGGTGTACATTAAAACGTAGGATTTAGTTGGAATATGACAAATAGAAAAATTAATCAAATAGTTAGGCTATGACTGATCCAAAAACAATAAAAGAGGCATACAAAAGGAATCGCCGAGCCGTAGAGCTGCGTCCTCAAAAAGGGAAAAGTACTGCAGTTACGAAGGTCCGGCTGTTTGACGGAACAACATGCGAGGTGCAGCATAAGCACTGGACATTTAAGGTCGATATCGGGACCTCTGAAGGCGGCAACGATGCGGGACCCGGCCCCGGTATTCTGGAGCGCGGGGCATTGGGGAGTTGCCTGGCCATGGCTTATTCACAGCAGGCTGCTATTATGGGAGTACCTGTCGATAGGATAGAGGTGGACGTGGAATCTGATTTTGACGCCCGGGGTATGTTTGGCATTGATGATCGTCCACCGGGATTCGAGGAGCTGAGGTATAACGTATACATCGAAAGCACAGCTGATAAGGAAGAGGTGCAGAAGGTCATCGACAAAGCGGACAGGCACAGTCCGGTACTCGATGATTTTAAGCGAGCTATTCCCGTCGAACGCGAAGTGAATATTACATCAACAGTAGAAAAATCATGAATATCTTGCAGCGATTTCTGAATTTCTTTAAATCGAGTCCCGAACCCGAATTTATTGCCCAACAACTCCGAAAACCTTCGGGCGAATACGCCGCAGAAGTTGGAGATAATATGGATAAGGTAAATAGGGCGCTTTTTGATTTAACGCTGGATGTAATGGAGCCGCAAGATAACGAGCACATTCTGGAAATAGGTTTTGGGACCGGCAAATTTATTAGCAAGTTTTTTTCAGACACAGAGAATCTGCGGATAAGCGGTCTGGATTATTCAGAAGAAATGGTTGAAATCGCCATACAAAATAACCGGGATTTAATTACTTCGGGAGAACTGAAACTTTTGCAGGGCAGCAGCAATGCTATCCCTTTCCCGGATTCATCATTTGAAAAAGTATTTTGCAATATGGTTATCTACTTTTGGGATCAACCCGAAAATCATCTGAAGGAAATTTATCGTGTTCTAAAACCGGACGGATTATTTTATACAGGAATTAGAAGTAAGCAAAGCATGACTATTTTTCCTTTTGTGAAGTATGGATTTAAGCTGTATGAAATTCCGGAGTGGAAAGAAACGCTAACCCAAAATGGATTCTCGGTTGTTAATACAGAAATTCAGACAGATCCCGCGGTCGAATTTAAAGGAAATAAGCTTGAGCTTGAATCGTGGTGCATAGTTGCTCAAAAGAAAACGGACCCAATGAACAGAGGATAATTTTAATTTTTAAGAATACAGAAGTTATGAAACCTGAACTACAGCGAAGAGTACAGCGATATGGATGGGATTACTCGTCTCCTTATTACGAAAAAGGCTGGCAGCGTCAATTGTGGCCGGCCCAAAAGCGGCTACTTGAAAAAGCAAAGCTGCAAAAAGGCGAAAGTGTGTTGGATATTTCATGTGGCACGGGACTGGTAACCTTTCCGATCGCCGAAGCGGTTGGCTCAGATGGTTCGGTTATCGGCATTGATCTTTCGGAGGGAATGATCGATAAAGCGACTTCATTAGCTGATAGAGATGGAGTTTCCAATGTTGATTTCCAGCATATGGATGCGGAAGACTTGGAGCTTTCCGATGATTCTTTTGATGTTGCCATCAATTCACTGGGGCTGATGTATTATCCCGATCCCGACAAAGCGATTCGCGAAATGTACCGCGTGGTAAAGCCGGAGGGACGTGCTGCAGCCCTAGTGTGGGGACGTCGAAAAGAATGCGGTTGGACCGATATTTTTCCGATTGTGGACCGGCGGGTGGAGACGGATGTGTGTCCGCTGTTTTTCCAGCTCGGGACCGGAGAAACTCTCCAAAAAAGCTTTAGGAAAGCTGGATTTACAAATATTGATTTCGAGCGATTTGATATGACACTGCACTTCGATTCGGACGAACAGGCAGTCATTGCCGCTTTTCAGGGAGGAGCCGTAGCATTGGCATATCGTAAGTTCGATGAGCAAACGAAGGAAGAGGTACATCAGGAATATCTAGATTCTATCAAGCAATATCGCAATGGAAAGAGCTACGATGTGTCTGGAGAATTTGTCGTGGCAAAAGGAATGAAACAGAGGGGAAGAAACAATAAATGATATGATATTTAGGGTTTTTTAAAGCTCCCACTCCTGCAACAGCGCACATAGCTGATTTAAGAAATCTAGTTTCAAGGGAGCTCTGCTCCCGAAAGAATAGGACAAAAATTTTTACTACGTCTGATCCTTAGAAACACTAATTATAATTCTAAAATACTTTCACACTATGGAGATCCATTCCAATCAAAAACACGGTAGAATGGGTATAATCACATCAGCAGATGGAACTAATATCGCCTTCAACCAGACGGGTACAGGCCCCCCGCTCGTGCTTGTGCACGGAAATGGTGATGTACACAAGTTTTGGGAACTGAGTGGCGTTCGCTCCACTCTTGCAGAATACTGTACAGTTTATGCGATAGAGCGCCGGGGACGCGGCAAAAGTGGTGACGCCACGGAGTATGAGCTGGAACGGGAAGCCGAAGATGTAGCAGCCGTTGTTGATGCGATTGATGAACCCGTGGCATTGCTTGGCCATTCGGGTGGCGCCCTCTACGCACTTGAGGCCAGCCTGCGAACGAACAATCTGCGCAAGCTCATCTTAAACCAACCACCGATTGCAGTCGGGGACCATGAGCTCGACTTTATTGACGAAGTGGTCGTTGAAATGAGGAGACTACTGGCCGACGGTGGGAAAGAGCAGGTACTTGTTTCCTTTTTGCGCGATATAGCCGAACTCACGCCGGATGAACTCAACGAGGCGCGCTCAGCTCCGATCTGGTCGGATATGGTTAACGCAGCTCCCGTACTGCCCCGGGAGCTTCAAGCGGTCGGCGATTACGAATTTGATGCGGCCCGGTTTGAGGCCATGACTACGCCGACTTTGCTGTTGTCCGGCAGTGAGACTCACCCCTTGTACAAAGATGCGACAGAAGCAGTCAATGATGTACTCCCGAATAGCCGGATCGTTACCTTCAACGGGCACGCTCACGAGCCAATGAACACCGCGCCAGACCGCTTCGTCGACGAGGTGCTTGCGTTCAATTCATGAATCAAGCAATAGGTTGATCGGTTTTCAGCGGTAACTCCGTAGATAATTTGGCGGTCAAGGCCATTTTCTTAAGAGGAGCCGTAGCATTGGCATACCGGAAATTTAATGAACGAATTAAGAAGGAGGTATATGAAGAGTATCTGGAATCAATTGCTCCCTATAGTAATGAAACCGGTTACGATATCCCCGGGGAGTTTGTGATAGTAACCGGAATAAGAAGTTAAATATCCGTGTTTCACAGCAAAAATTTTTAACTCCTCTTAGCAAGGATACTATAAAAAGAATGCCAAAGTAAAGTAGATATAGGTAAAGGTAATTTATACATTATTAAATAATGGGATGTATTCAACCTGAAAAAATAGGGGAGGGTTGTGGAACAAAAGATACATTTTTGTACTGCCCCGGATGGGGTAAACCTTGCCTATGCACTTTGCGGAAGTGGTCCTCCTTTGGTACGTGTTGCCAACTGGCTGACGCATCTGGATCTCGATTGGCAGGGGCCGATCTGGTCGCATTGGTTCCGGGAGTTTTCCAAAGAAAATACACTGGTTCGTTTTGATCTTAGGGGGTCTGGTTTATCCGATCGTAAAGTGGAGGAACAATCAGTTAAAGTTTGGCATCAGGACCTCGAAACAATCATTGAAGATATAGGTATTGACCGCTTTCCCTTGTTGGGATTTTGCCAGGGAGGAGCCATAGCTCTCAATTATGCTGTATGCCATCCCGAACGAGTTAGTCATTTGATTCTTTTTGACAGCTATAGCCAGGGTAATCTTGTAGACGGTGCTCCTTGGCGAAAAAAATTAGAAGCTAAAGCACTAGCAAAAATGATTGAAGTGGGCTGGGGACGAGAGGATACCGTGGTATTTCGTCGGGTTTTTGCGGATTTGCTCATGCCTGATGCTTCCGAGGATGAACGTCGTTGGCTGGCTGAGCTTCAGCGTAAAACTGCATCTCAAGCAATGGCTGCCCGACTTTGGGAAGAATTCCATCGGATCGATGTTAAACACTTGGCGAAACAGGTGGAAGTGCCTACGCTTATTTTTCACGTTACCGGTGATAAGGTTGTGCCATTTGAGGCTGGACGAAGGCTGGCTTCTATGATACCGGAGGCTCGATTTGTCCCCCTGGAGAGTGAAAACCATATCCTTTTGGAAAATGATCCTGCCTGGAGTCGTTTTTTGGCTGAAGTGCGGACTTTTATTGGCTTAGATGAAGAGGAAACAGAAAAAAAGGATCCGCAGCAGGTTTTTCCCGAACTAACACCCAGAGAGTGTGAGGTACTCGATTTGATTGCAAAAGGACTGCAAAACGATGAAATTGCTGACCAGCTGTATATTAGTCCGAAGACGGTCCGTAACCATAATACGCGTATTTTTAGCAAACTACAGGTTGATTCCCGTTCTAAAGCAATCGTGCTGGCCCGGGAGGCAGGACTTGGTAAAAAGTAAGTTTTTCTGTTTTTCATTTTAACAATCTATCTTGGGACAATAGTCCCAGAAAAGCGCCTATCCTATCCAAAATTAAATATAAATTTGAGACCTGTGCCTCATGACAAGCGCGCCTCTTTTAGTTATCGTACTATCAGAAAAATGAGGTTGATATCAATTGAGAGCTTGAATCACAAACTAAAAGAGGAAAATAAAATGGGTCGAATATTAGCTTTTATCTATGGTATAATCAGCTATACAGCTTTTTTAGCAGCTTTTTGTTACGCAATCGCTTTTGTAGGGGATTTTTATGTTCCGAAAACAATCAATTCAGGAGAGGTCGGTGCCTTTCTGCCTTCGCTTCTTATTAATATTGGGCTGTTGGGGCTATTTGCCATCCAACACAGCGGTATGGCGCGGCCGGGCTTTAAAAAATGGTGGACGAAAATTATTCCCGAGCCGATTGAGCGAAGCACTTATGTATTACTGGCCAGCGGTGTGCTTGTATTGTTGATGTGGCAATGGCAGCCTATGCCTGAAGTTTTATGGAGTGTGGAAAATGAGATTGGCAAGTGGGTGCTTTGGGGATTGTTTGGTCTGGGCTGGGGACTAGTGGTATATACTACGTTTTTAATTAGTCATCCCCATCTTTTTGGTCTGACCCAGGTCCGCGATTTTATGAAAGATCGGGATTTATGGGAGCCGGATTTCCAAACACCGAATCTCTATCGTCATATGCGTCACCCTATGATGCTTGGATTCTTTTTAGCCTTTTGGGCTATTCCAGATATGACGACCGGACATCTGTTGTTCTCCATCGCTACGACCGGGTATATCCTTATCGCTCTTCAGCTGGAAGAAAACGATTTACTCCAGGCATTTGGGGAGAGATACCAGAAATATCGTCAACGGGTGCCGATGTTTATTCCGTGTCCCGGACGAAAGGCCCCTGTTGATTCTGAAAAAATGGATACGGAATCGGAATCAGTTTCAAGCAATACAGAAAACGTAACTTATGGTTCCTCCTGAATAACACATTACAAATAATCATCAAATACAGAGAGATATTATGAAATCGAATATAGAGAAGGCATTGCAAGCAGCCCTGGAAGGACCGGAGATTCAACGATTGAAGATCTACGGTCATCATTGGAATATTAAGCCAGCGAACGTATTGCGTCGTGAAGGAGCACTTGTAACTATGGAAGGACAGATCGATCATAGCGTACGCATGTGGGATGACGATCACCTTTTTTACAAGTTCATTTTTGAAAACGGCGAACTTGTCCAAAAAGATATGCGCATCGAAGAAAAAGGGTTAGGTGAGATTGCTGGAATTGTTGCTGAAGCGGTTGGTAAATATATGGATATGCCTATTCCACCAGATGAGGTCGAAAAGATAGGAAATAAACTCGAAAATATGGCCCATAACGAATGGCAGTATGCGATACAGAAACTTGCCTTACGCATTGGTCTAGAGGGTTATAAACGGATGCACAGCATCACTGCCTATACAGAACCTAACTTTGGGGGGAATTCACAAACCTTTCCTCCAGGTGTATATGAGGCCAATGATTTCTGGAGTGTTGGTAATGATCGAATTACCTCAATAAAGGTACCGTCCCGGATGGAAGTACTTGTATGCAAACACCGTCCGGGTATTGGTAAACCCGAAGAGTGTAAAATCTATGCAAAGGATACTAAAAAGCTCGATAAAGAGGTTATGGGTGTTTCTTATCTGAGTGTGGAAGACCGGGATAATCCTAGTAAAAAACTCATAATTGACGGCACAGAAGCCAACCGCACTGAATATGTCGTTAAAATTGATAAAGAATCTGGTTGGATACGAAAGAATGCACGTCAGGGATCAATCCAGCCCAGCGACAAAATATCTAACGACAGGACGACAGCACGAGGTGTCGTTGGGGGTGGAAAGGATGCCTATACCTTCACAGGCACATTAAAAGAAGTTACGTTAACCGGCGACAAAGAAAATGTTGTTGTGACTGTTGATGACAAACGGATAAGTGCATAAGTAGACTTCAAAAAAATCAATACTAAATCTTCAACAGAGATGATATCATGCAACTAACAAAAGATACGCCGATATTGAGTCAATTTTTTAATCGATTTCATCACTACTCTTGGTGGCTAGATTGATTATAGCTGCGGGTTGGTTGGATTTGAACACCGGGAAACTGGGCACTCCTTCCGATAATATTATCAACAGTTATGAAACAATTTCCAATAGCTGAAGGTTTTGAGTGGAAATCTTTATGTTATTATGGGCTTGCGAGGTTTCGAACGTCGCAAGTATATGAAGGTGCATTTATTGACTCATTTCCTCGGCAGCCTGTATAGCTTTGTACGCATTTAACAGCCCATCTGAAACCGAAAGTTCAGGGAAAAGCACTTGCTCAGATTCGTCTTGGTTTCCTTCATTGGGAAGCATTACTTCCTGATCGGAGTATTTAACGGTGTTTTCAATAATTATCTGTCGAACTTCTTGGGGGCTTAGTTCCGGATAGTAGACCATGATTAAGGCGGCAGTACCTGCAACTACCGGGGAGGCCATGCTGGTACCCGATTGAAATTCATATTTATTATCGGGCATGGTTGAATAGATATCCACACCCGGAGCAAAAAGGTCGACTGTTTTATCCCCGTAATTACTGAAATCAGCAATAAATTCTTCATTTGGGTTCCAGGAGGTAGCACCGACACTCAGCCAAAGAGTTGCAGTGGAGTCACTTACGGCACTACTATATTTATCAGTGGGATAGCTGGGCTTTTTATCGGTATTTTCGGCACTGTTACCAGAACCGTGAACCATCAATACGTTATTTTTATCGGCATATTGAATGGCTTCATTAACAACTTCTTTGTGAGGCGAATAACTTTTTCCGAAGCTCATATTGATGACGTCGGCTCCGTTATCTACGGCATAACGGATGGCATTAGCCACGTCTTTATCGCGTTCGTCACCATTGGGTACGGCACGAATCGCCATAATTTTTACGTTATTTGCAACGCCGTTTACTCCGATGCCATTATTTCGTTCGGCGGCTATAATTCCTGCAACATGTGTGCCATGACTGGGATCAGGTCCAGCGACATCATTATTCCCATAATTTTTTTCTGATTTATCCTCGTAATTATCGCCAACTATATCCCGAGGGTTGAAATCGGGATTATACCCATACTTTGCGAATTCATAGATTTGCTTTTTTTGGTCTGCAATGAGGGTAGAATCAATATCATTCTCCAACACATAACTCATCACGTTTTTAGCAAAACCCAAGTCCTGACTAGTAGGTTCTAGTTCCTGAATATCTTCATAGGAATACGATGAGTCGGCGTAATGTTCGTCTAAAATATTTTTTGCCTCTTGCATGCTTTGTTCAATAGACTCAATATTATTGTACTGTTGATTTAAACGCTTTACTTCTTCTTCGTAATCGGATCTAATTTGCTTGTAATAGGAATACCGTTCCTTTTCCTTTTTGTTAAAGGAAGTCGTATCCGCATTCTCAAACTCTTGGTGAAGGGAACGGTATATGCGGGTAAGCTCAAAGGTATCGTGATTGACATTTTCGCCATCCGCACCTCCAATAAAGTTCCAGCCGTGTACATCATCCACATAACCATTATTGTCGTCATCCTTACCATTATCAGGAATCTCATCGTCATTAATCCACATCACGTCATCAAGGTCTTCATGATTAGTGTCAATCCCACCGTCGATAACAGCTACCACAACTTTTTTCTCGGGAGATTTATCGCTGAGTATTTTCGTATAAGCCAGCTCGCTGCTAATTCCTCGAAATTGAGTTTGCTCTTCATCCCAATGATGCCACCCTTCAGGCGGTTCAAGCATGGTGGAGAAGTCCACTGGTTGATCGACTTTTTCCTGAGTTGTGGTTTTATCCTGGGAGCTATCACTTTTGGTAGCCTGCTGGGTTGATGAGCAGCCGTAGAGGGTGGCAAAAAGCGTAACAATTATAAAAAGTCGCTTAATCATGGATTTCAAAATTTGAGGGTATTGATGGATTTAAAAGAGGAACTATAAATTTTGGATGGATTCTAAAAATCGGTCCGAAGCTTTTTGATAAGCCGATTGGATGCCTTGACTAATATTTTTATTCAACCAGACGCCAGCCTCTGACTCATAAAAAGATTGATACTGCTGGAGTACTTCAGTATCCAATCCGTGATATCGAAGTAAATATTGTTGGGTTAATTCCTGATCAACTTGTCCCTGCATTTGGTTACGGAAATTATTAACAAAGTTATTTATTTGCGAATCACTGAGCGTACGTTGGTCACTAAGTTCTCCAAAAGCAGTGACAATAGCTCGAAAAAGAATAACCTGAGATTCTATCTCAGCCTCCACCTCGGACATACTTGCTATTAGAGAGTTAATGAGCTTAGTACGATCTTCGGAGGGAGAATTTTGTTCAAGTTCATATTTGTTTACAACGCGCTTTCTTATACCCTGAAGGGAATAGAATTCTTGTTCGGCTTCCAGAATTTCTTTTATACTTTCTTTTTTAAGCCAATCTGTAACAGATTGAGCTCTTTCTTCATCAAAATTATCATGGAATATCTCTCGTGCATGATTAACGAGCGAATCTGCTGTGAAGGCCTGTAAAAAAAGATCCATCATCTGGTCATTTTTAGAAGGCGATAACCCGAAGGGATTCTGAGAAAACTGCTCGTGTAACTCCCGGGGATATTCATTTATTTTTTCTTCGATAGGTATTTCCTCAAAAATGTAATTAATGATTTCCGTAGTTGAATCTGAGTCAGGTTCTTGGGCAGAGGTTGTAAATGGTAATAGAAAGATGGAAAGCGTAAGCAGGAAAAATTTTTGGTGCGGCATGATCTGAAAAGAATTAAACTTTTGTTAAATCGAGAATGTACCAAATGAAGCTAAATATAATTAAATAACTCAAACTATTTTCCTATCTAAGGAGATTCAATTTCACCCGTCATTGGAACGAAACGAACGGGAATGTTTCGCTGGTAGTTAATTTTACCCTCTTGAGATTTAGTGACTTTTGTCAGTATTTGGGTCTTACTGGCTTCTCCTACTGGTGCGACCAGAGTGCCTCCCTTTGCCAATTGATTGATTAGGGGCTCAGGAATTTCTTCAGGAGCAGCGGTCAAAATAATAGCATCAAAAGGTGCATGTTCGGGCCACCCCTTGTATCCATTGCCAATCTTTGTTTTAATAGTATGGTACCCCAGCTCTTCAAAGAGGCTTTTAGCTTGCTTTCCCAAGGCTTCCACAATTTCGATGGTGTAAATATGAGGCGTTATCTCAGACATCACTGCTGCCTGGTACCCGCTACCGGTTCCTATCTCTAAAACTTTTTTACCGGCTTCCAGCTCCAGCATTTCAGTCGTATAACCTACAATAAACGGTTGTGATATGGTTTGGTCGTGTCCGATGGGAAGGGGACGATTTTGATAAGCGTATTGCTGATAACGTTCAGGCACGAATAGATGTCGGGGGACATGCCGCATCGCCTGTAAAACACTTTTATCCTTTACACCCTGATTTTTTACTCCCTCTTTAACCAGCTGATTGCGCTCCTCCTGGCGTTCCGAAAATCTCGGACGATTCCATTCAATAGTATCGGCAATTTGTGAATCTAAAGAATTATGAGTGATGGTTATGAGTGTATCCTGCTTGTTAAAACCGTCGCTTTGCGTTGCCCAAAAAATGATTCCGAAAAAAAGACAAAGCAAAAAAGTGTTTATGTTTAGCGTTTTCATGGGGTTCCAGTATTACTTGACATCATTACTTTAACAAAGTATTCCATTTGTTTAGTTCAAACCAGAAATAATGTTTAAAAATTAAAATGTAATGGTTTAACAATAAAGGTTGCGCCTCTCTTCGTTATTAGCTAAAGTTTAAGTAAAGTTAAACAACGTTGGATAACGCTTAATATCACTACAGGAGGTTCCAATGAGCAAGCATCCACTCAATATCGAACTTTTTACCCAGGTCCAGTCAGATTTTGAATCATCGCAGTACAAAATTTTGGCCGGTCTGAAAAAGATTTCAGCTGATTTTCAGATGAATAAGATTTATCCGCATTTGAGTCATTTGGTGGATCTTTACACCACTCTGGATGAGATACTGGGCAGACTGCGAGACTTGCGCAATAACTTTCCGAAAAGGATAAAAAAGATCGATTTTGTTAATCAGCGTATAGAGCATGAAGTTGTTTTTGTAGATGGCTCTGATCTTTCGAAAGTAGAGGATCTCCTTGAGTGGGCTCTCCCGCATCTTAAAGCAAAAATAGAAGAGGGGAAAGCCATTTATGAATTTGTAGATGATGAGATAAAATTAGAGGAAGTAGGCATTGTTCCAAATTATACCGATGAAGGATACTTTTTTGTGCCCGATAATGAAGAATCTAAACTTTTGCTCTTTCAATATGAGGTTAGTGTTTTTGAGAGCTCACAGGATAAGTACCGGTCTCTTAAAACAGCTTTTTTAAAAGGATTGAGAAAAACCGGGGCTCATCGATCCCCCAATGCTATTAAACTGGATCTAATCAATGAAAACAGAGAGTTGCCAAATCCCGCTACCTTCGCTTTTCAGACGGATCTTGATTTTCCATTTCGGGAAACAATATTTCCAGTAACCAAGCGAAAATTGATGAAGCAGCTGTTTGAATGATTAGTTCTTTCTACAGGTCTATCACCGCCAATGTGCAGCGCGAGATACAGATCAATTTCTCGGCTTCATTAAAAATTTTAGTTTCCCAAACATGCGTTTGTTTACCAATATGGATTGGTACAGAAACACCTTTAACCGTATTACCTTTTTTGACTGACCGAAGGTGGTTGGCATTTATCTCTACCCCAACAGCTGTTTTACCTTCTTCTTTTATGTTAAGCCATCCCCCTATAGAGGCCAGGGTTTCGGCAAGGGCAACAGAAGCTCCTCCATGAAGTAATCCGAAGGGTTGAACTGTATTTTCGTCTACGGGCATGGAGGCTATTACCTCGTCGTCTTTAAAGGAGTGAAAGGTAATGCCTAAAGCATCTCCCATATTGTTCTCGGGCGTATTCAAAAACTGGTTAACCCGGGTTTTGAGATTTGGTTGGATATACATAAATGATTCTGTTACAATTCATTAGTATGAGAAGGAACCGAGTAAGGTAAATAATTAAGAAATAAAAAATGGACTTTTAAATCTTGACCAAACGTTTAAATTATATAGAAACAGTCAAATAAAGAGCAGACCAACATGGAATATGATCCCACAACAATTATTTCGGAAATAGATAAGGGTATAACGAAGCATGATCAGGATGTTTACATTGCTACGAAACGTAATGGAGAGTGGATAGAAACTTCAAAAGATGAATTTACAAGTAAGGTCCGCTATTTTGCATTGGGTCTTTATGATCTCGGGATACGAAAAGGAGATCGGATAAGTATACATGCTGAAAACAGCACTGAATGGCTGATTTGTGATCAGGCTGTTTTATCACTCGGGGCAGCGAATGTACCTATATATACTACCCAGCCTGCCGAGCAGATCAAGTTTATTCTGGAGAATTGTGAGGCGAAAGTCCATATTGTATCGGATGATGAGCTTTTTGCTGAAAGCAGATCTCTGGTAAAAGAGATAGAAAGTATTAAAGGAGTTGTTACGCTATTTGGCTCAGAAGAGGAGGGGGTTCACACTTTTGACGCTATCGCAGAGAAAGGAAAAACTGTTGAAAAAGAGAATCCTGATCTGTTTGAAGAATTAAAAGGGGAAGTTGAACCCCAGGATCTGGCGACGCTAATATACACTTCCGGAACCACGGGAGATCCCAAAGGAGTAATGTTGACACACAATAATATTGCATCCAATGTACTGGCTTCTTTGGAGCGGGTTCCTTTCGATAAAAATGTAAAGGAGGGAGAGCGGATGCTTTCCTATCTGCCTTTGTCGCACGTTTTTGAGCGACTTATTACATACCTGTATTTACATATGGGATATCCCGTTTACTATATTGAGGAAGTAGATCAAATCCGGGACGATTTTGAGTCTATCCAACCGTTTTTTATGGCAACCGTACCCCGACTGCTGGAAAAAATTCATACCGGTATAAAAGTGAAGGGGCAGGAAATGAGTGGCCTGAAAAAGAGGCTCTATTACTGGGCTTTAGACAGGGCTGTGGAGTACGATCCTGAGAATCCACCAAGCGGATTGGAGGCCCTTAAGCATAAAATTGCAGATAAATTTGTCTATTCGAAGATCCGGGACCTTTTTGGCGGCAAATTGCTTGGCTTTATTAGTGGAGGTGCAGCCCTTTCGCCCGATCTTTTCCAGTTTTTTAATGCTATCGGATTGTATTGTGGTCAGGGGTACGGACTTACGGAAACATCACCGGTTATCTCTGTTACGGATGTGGATCACATGCGGGTGGGGAGCTCGGGAAGACCACTCTCTAATGTTGAAGTGAAAATAGCTGATGATGGTGAGATCCTTACAAAAGGACCAAACGTTATGGAAGGCTACTTCAACAATGAGGAGAAGACCAAAGAAGTTATGACCGAAGATGGATGGTTTAAAACAGGAGACATAGGAAAACTGGAGGATAATTATTTGTTTATTACGGATCGAAAGAAATCTGTGTTTAAATTATCTACGGGTAAATATGTAGCTCCTCAAACCATTGAAAATAAATTAGTTAACAATGGCTATATCGATCAGGCAGTTGTGATCGGTTATAAGCGAAAGTTTTGCTCAGCATTAATTGTGCCCAATTATGAGAATGTCGAAAAACGGCTGAAAAGTAAAGGTAAATCAGTATCCGATGAACCCAATAATGATGAGAATGTCAGAAAGCTCATCCAAAAAGAAGTCGATAAAGTGAACAAAGAACTATCACCCTGGGAAACGGTCAAAAAGTTTGTGATCCTCAAAGAACCTTTTACGATTGAGTCGGGTGAGTTGACTCCGACTATGAAGACGAAGCGTCCGGTCATTAATGAACGCTACGAGGAAGAGATCAATTCAATGTATGAAGAGACGGAAGACGAAGAGGAGTAGTCGGTATTAAAATTTTTAATATGAACTTATAAGAAAATTATTCATGAGCACTTCAAAGTATGCTATTCAAAAGGTTGCAGTACTGGGCTCCGGAACGATGGGAAGTCAGATTGCCGCACACTGCGTAAATGCGGGACTTGACGTTTGGTTGCTCGACCTCAAAGATGAGGAGGGTGATAATCCCAATCAGCAGGTGATTGATAACATCAAGAAGCTTAAAAAAATGAATCCCTCTCCACTGGGATTGCCTGAATATGCCGACCGGATTAAAGCAGGTAACTTTACGGATGATCTCGAGGTATTGGGAGAAGTAGACTGGGTTTGCGAGGCCATCATTGAAAAGATGAACATTAAAAAAGATATGATGTCCAAAATTGAGAAAATTCGTACAGAGGGGACCATCGTTAGCTCCAACACATCAGGGTTGCCAATTGGTAAAATAAGCGAAGACTGTTCGGAAAAATTTAAACAGCATTTTCTGGGGACCCACTTTTTTAATCCGCCTCGTTATATGAAGTTGCTGGAAGTTATTCCTACAGAATCGACATCCGATGAAGTTACGGAGTATATGTCCCGCTTTTGCGAACGGGATTTGGGCAAAGGAGTCGTACAATGTAAAGATACCCCCAATTTTATTGCCAACCGCATTGGTATCTTCTCCATGGCCAGCATTATGCCTTATTTCTTTGAGGGCAGTTTTCGTGCTGAGGAAATCGATTACCTTCTGGGAACACTTACCGGTTATTCCAAAGCGGCTACCTTTCGTACGGCCGACATGTCCGGTTTGGATGTGATCAATCATGTGGCATCAAATTTATACCCCGCTATTCCGGACGATGAGCGCCGCGAGGTCTTTGATCTGCCTGATACTTTTGAAGAAATGGTAGAGGAAGGAAAACACGGTAATAAAGCGGGGGAAGGATTTTATAAAAAGGTGAAAACTGAATCCGGTAAAGAGTACAAAGTCATTAATCACGAAACGGGCGAATATGAATCCCAAATAGATCCGGAGTTTGAGATCGCTTCCGAAGCTAAGCAGGAATTTGATACATCGGAACAGCGGCTTCGTTTTTTAGTTAATGAGGATGATGAAGTCGGACAGTTTTTGTGGGACATCCACTGCGATCTATTACTGTATGCCGCTAACCGAATTCCTGAAATAACGGATTCCGTTGAAGCTATAGACCGGGCCATGAAATGGGGCTTTAACTGGGAACTGGGTCCGTTTGAACGATGGGATGCTATCGGTGTACCGGAAAGCGTAGAACGTATGCAGGATGAAGGATTGGAGGTACCGGAGTCAGTATTAAAAATGTTGGAAAACGGTTGCGAGCAATTTTATGACAAAAATGAAGGTACGGTTTACAACCTGGCAACCGGAGAAATCGAAGAGCTAAGTCCACCGGCTGAAGGAGCTATTCAGGTCTCCACACTCAAAGCTAATGATAAAGAGGTTTTTGGTAACGAGAACTCCGGACTGTATAATCTTGGAGATGGTATTGCTCTTTTCGAATTCCGAACCCGAAAATACACGCTTGGTTTTGAGCTCGTACAATCGCTCGACAAAGCATGTGATATTGTTAAAGATCAATTTGATGCCCTGGTCATTAGCCACGATGGCGATAATTTTACCTACGGAGCCAACCTGATGGAGGCAATGCAGACATGGCAGCAGGGGGATAAAGAGCGTGTACGTAAAGCAGCAAAGAATTTTCAGGATGTGGCTGTGGGATTAAGATACCAGCCGTTTCCGGTAATTGCTGCACCCTTTGGCCGTTCACTGGGTGGCGGAGTCGAGTTTATTCTCCATGCGGATAAAGTGGTTGCCCATCATGAGCTGTACGCTGGATTGGTGGAGGTTGGGGTAGGATTGCTCCCAGCCGGTGGCGGGACTAAAGAGATGGTCTATCGAACGATGCAAAAGCTGATGGAAGATGAGCAGATCGATCCCATGCCGAACATCAAAGAGAAATTTAAGACGATTGGTATGGCCAAGGTTTCTGACGGAGCTCCAAAAGCTCAAAAAATGGGATATCTTCGTGAATCGGATCAGGTGATTATGAACCGTGATCTGCTTATTACCAATGCTAAGGCGGAAGCACGTCGTATGGCTGATGCCGGTTATTATCCGCCCGAAAAGCCCATGATGAAAGTGCTTGGAAATGAGGCACTGAGCTCGTTAAAGATGATGCTTCACATAATGCATGAGGCTAACTTCATCACAGATTATGATAAGGTAGTGGCTGAAAAGGTGGCTTATGTGATGAGCGGAGGA
>JBEPXF010000030.1:0-17503 GCA_041642075.1 Fodinibius sp. | reverse complement strand
TTGTCTTAGCAATACCCTGCTGGTTTTAGCTTTCAACTTCATCCTTTTAATAAAACAAAAATACCGCTTAATCATTCTGCTAAAATCCCATTTTTTTAGGGCAATTGATAGTAAAGCTTTAATTTAAGGGCGCAATTTATTTTAACAGTTTTTGATATCACATAATACGCAAATGACTAAAGAAGAAAAGAAATTAGGTCCCCAACGTAACCGAATAGACGAAATTGATCGTCAACTCCTGGATCTTCTCTCGGAACGCAGCAGCATAGTTAATGAAGTAATTGAAAAGAAAATACAAAACCGACTACCCATTTTTGCCCCCAAGCGCGAGGATGATAAAACAGAAAAGTTCCGTCAGATGGCCGAGGAGCGAGGACTTGATGCTGACTGGGCCGAAGATTTCTTACGGATGATCATGGCTTCCTCACGGGCCAGCCAATCATCCAATGAATTTCCGCGTGCTACCGAAGAACCCAAAAACATTCTTCTTGTAGGCGCCAGTGGCGGAATGGGCAGCTTATACTCAAAAATAATAAACCAATCGGGCCATCATGTCTTTGAAATTGACAAGCACAACTGGTACGAACTCGAAGCTATGGCTCCTAAATTAGATCTGGCCATTGTTACCGTTCCTATTAATGCGACAGTGGATGTCATTAAAAGGTTGGCTCCCAAATTAAAGAAAGAAACTATCCTGGCCGATTTTACCAGTAACAAGACTACTCCCATAGAAGCGATGGAGGAAGCCCACGATGGCCCTGTACTAGGCCTTCACCCTATGCACGGTCCTGATGTTAACAATCTATCCAAGCAGCTGATGGTGGCCTGTGCTGTACGTGATGCCGAAGCCTCTCGCTGGGTTATCGAGCAATCAAAATTATGGGGAATGCGTGTTGTGGAAGCTGACCCTCAAAAGCATGATCACGTAATGCACTTGGTTCAGGGGCTCCGTCACTTCGTTGCCTTATTACATGGCTCTTTTATGAAAACCTATGATCTGGACCCTCGTGATATACTGGATTATTCGAGTCCAGTATACCGCGGAGAACTTATGATGACCGGACGTATTTTTGCACAAAGTGCCGAACTGTATGCCGATATTGTTTTCGCCAACGAAGAGCGACGAGAACTGCTCCTTAATTTTATTGAACATAATGATCGTCTGGCTAAAATGGTCAAGAATGATGACAAAGAAGGTTTTATCAAAGAGTTTGAAGCCGTAACCGACTTCTTTGGCAGTTTCGCATATCAGGCGCTTGAAGAAAGCGGCTATCTTATAGATCGGCTGACCGACCGCTTCGCATAATGCCTATTTGAAGAAGCCGGTTTCTAAGCAGTAACTCTTTACCGTATAATGAAAAAAAGTTTACTTTTTATATTTGTACTTTGGATTGGATACGGGTTCTCCGCCCATGCTCAGGATACGTATGATCGTATTAGTATTGATGGAAGCAGTGCTCTACCAGTAGTAGACAACAACTTTACCCATAATTGGAAAATATCCCCTACCGCTCATTTTGGGTTGAGAGTTAACTATCACATGGGAAGTATACAAACTGGGATACGATATAGCCGTTATAGCGCAGAAAATCCAGTCTATGATGACGGCAGCTTCGACTCTTATTTTATTTATGTGGGTTGGGAATATCCATTTTCTCTTACCGATCGGTTATCTTTTGCACCGGGACTGCGGTTTGGCAATAATTATATGGCCTTTGACAACCCAGCTACTTATCCAGCAGCCGGGGTATGGGGCGAATACGTATTTGATCCTCATGAAAGCGAGTTTGCTTATGAGCTTTTCGGTAGACTGGAATATTCTTTTAGGAAAGGTCGATGGAGCCTGCACTCAAACTTTTCTTACAATCGCACCCTGACCTATCATCCAATGCCGGTATCTATGTTTTCGTTCGGTATTAGTCGTACTTTTGCCACTCCTTCCTGGCTTAAATCTTTTTTCCAATGATTCGATTACTGTTTCTTGTTTTACTTATTTTTCTCTGCAGCATTCAAGCTAAAGGTCAAAATTTCCATGTCGATAATGACAGTCTGGAAACCACTATTCTCATTAATCCCAACGATTTATTACATTCTGTCTCCGATTGGGACATCGCTACTACTGACGGCTTTACCTATCGTTTAAACTCAGGTTTATATGGTTTTTATGGCCCTCAACCCACCGTTTATCTTGACAACATTCCAATCGATTTATCCTTTTTCAACTGGCAAAATTTAAATATGCTGCCCGTTTCCATGGATCATATTTCAGAGATCACTTTCAGCTCAAAACCTCAAGTTCGCCACCATAACCTGGCCCGGGCTGGTTATCTCAATTTAAACACTACAAAGCCAGATACAGGGTTTAATGCCTATGGATCCTTTGCAGTAGGTAACCAGAGTGAAGATCCGGGTCCCTGGAGTTACGATTCCAGCAAGGTTACACCCAATATTGACCGCCGCGGACCACATTACTTCTCACACTTTTCCTATCGGTCGTCAGACTGGTATACTAAAGTCTCATTTTCATTACGTCAGCATCAGCCCACCAATCTAAACAATCATCACCGTCTCGGGAGCTATTCATTGGTTGATGGCACTTGGCATGCCGTTAAAACAACAATAAATAATGGCTTGGTCGAGGTTGGTTATGAACAGGATAAATGGGAGATCAAAAGCAGGGTCCTGTATAGTGAAAATGAGGAGTACCTTTTTTATCAGCCCTTTGGACGCGAGATTCCAGCTACTACCGGCTACCGTCAATGGGTTTTAGATGGTTCTACCCAACTTTCAGGCACCTGGACTATACAAGGGCAATACCTGTTTGATGAAAAAAAAATAGACTATCGCCTCAATAATAAGGAGTATAATTTTGATTGGAGTCAGCTAAATCATCGTTTTTCGGCAGCGGCACTATATAACAATAACAACATTGAGCTTAAGACCGGCGGTATACTGCAGGAAAGTACCACAGAAGGGCTCCAACTAGATAACCAACAGTACATCACCACCCTCTATGGCGAAGCGGATCTAAGGCTTAATTTAAATCATAATTTTTATTCAAAACTGAATGGTGACTTTGCCACTAATCAATCAGCGATCTCTTTTTTAACAGGATCCAACCATCAGCTATCGGATATATGGCAAATATCCACAGATTTAGATTATAATGAGTTGCTTTCTTTTCGCCAGCAGAACAGTACTTATTGGATCGATCGTGGATACGACATCTTTTCCCAGTTGGATATTCCCTCCCAAACCCCATTTAGTTCAGAAAAAAATCGATCTTTTCAGGCGGATATTACCAACAAAGTGGATTTGGGTTCACAGATTCTGCTTACTATTGGAGGAAAGTTTATCCATCATTACAACCTTAATATTCCCTGGCAGGAAGTAGCTCATGATGACCGAATGGCAACTGGCATTTATACACAACCACAACATTTTGAGTTCACTTCTGAAAAAGGTCTCCGCATTGGATTTGATATTAAACTAGATCATAAAGTAAACAACCTATTGAGCCATAACCTTAAGCTTCGTACCCAGCATACGCTGGACGGATCTTCCCGATACGGTTCCTACTGGCAACAAGTGTCAAATAATAATATAGAATATAAACTTCGTCTCCAGCCTGTCTCTGATCTGCGTTTTTCAATTCTTGGCTCTTACCAAAGTCCAACAAAGTGGATTGAATATAAAAACCTTGAAGATAAGCAGTACCGTTCCCTGCAGCCTCAGTATCCTATCCTGTACGGTACTTTCCATACTGAAACGCCCTCTTTTTTTAATTTACACCTAACAGCCCAAAAGGATTTTTGGGATAAACGTTTTGTAACCACCTTCTCAATTCGCAACCTGTTAAATACAGAAGTACGTTATCATACGCTTGGTCTTGATAAAGCTCTACAGTTTATTATAAAAGCTTCTCTGACTTTGTAAGAGTAATAGTCCCTCTCCACATATTTCTTCTATTTCTAAAGAATACCGATATGGATTTGGGAAAACTATATAAGTTTAATTTTCCCCTTTAAACTAGTGGGTAATCGTATTCTCACAATAAAACAGTTCTCATCTAAACTCATAATTACCTTCCTCTTTGTCCAACTCTCTAAGCTTTGGATTCAAGTTATCAGACTTAGACTACTTCATTGTACTGCAGTTTAATTTTTTTCAGGAGATAGATACAAGTTAAAGAATTGGATATTCTGATCAAGAATTTTAGCAACGTTCATTTACTAAACAACTTTAAGGGAAAGACAAGATAAAACACAGATAAAGTAATCAAGAACTATCATATGAAATATGAAAAAAAGAACCCTGCCTTTATAGAAGAAAGGATATGATCAAAATAAAAAAGGCCCCGCTAATGAAAGCGGGGCCTTTAATATTTTTGAGCTTGTTAAACGTTACATTTGCTCAACTTCTATTACTACTCGACGGTTTTGTCGTCGTTCTTCGTTATTAGCGTCTTCGATCTTCGGCTGTGTTTCACCGACACCTTCAGTAAAGATGCGATCTGCACTTACGCCTTGACCTACTAAGTAATTCTTGACAGACTCGGCACGTCGCTGCGACAGACGCAAGTTATATTGCGCAGGTCCAATACGATCGGCGTGGCCCGTCAGCGTTACTTTGAGATCAGTGTTATCCATCAGTTCATTAGCCAAGTCGTTAAGTTCGTCTTTGAACTCATCTTCGACTTCAGATCTATCGAAAGCAAAGTTTACATCAGCAAAGTCGAAGTCGACTTGCGGACAACCATTATTAGCTTCGATACCTGGCTCTTCAGGGCACTCATCTTCGTAATCGGGGATTCCGTCACCATCAGTGTCAGGGCAACCATCAAATTCAGCTTCGCCTGCAACTTCGGGGCAACGATCATCTTTATCGGGAATGCCATCGCCATCAGTATCGGGGCAGCCGTTAAATTCAGCTTCGCCTGCAACTTCGGGGCATTCATCATCATAATCAGGGATTCCGTCACCGTCAGTGTCAGGGCAGCCATCAAATTCAGCTTCGCCTGCAACTTCAGGGCAACGATCATCTACATCCGGAATACCATCGCCATCGGTATCGGGACAACCGTCAAACTCTTCTGGGCCCGGTGTTTCTGGACAACGATCCTCTTCGTCGGGGATACCATCATCATCAGTATCAGTAGCACCACCAATATTGAATTTAAAACCCAACGAAGTTACTAAGAAATCATCGTGGCTCTTATTATCAATATTGCTGTCAATAGCTCCGCTAGATCGACCGAGTCCTTCTGCCTGGCCGTCATAACCATCAACAAAAGTTCGGTTATACGTAGCTTTTAATACCAACTTAGTCTTTTCAGAGAGGCTAATATCAAATCCGGCGGCCAGTGGAACACCAAAGCCAACCCGACTATCTATATCATTACCTGTCTGATCTTTATAAATATTATCACTACCGCCAAAATATGGGGTAATGCCAATACCAGCACCTACAAACGGCTGGAGAGTAGCATTCTGATCGATGATATATCCGTTTGCCAGTTTATACCGAAGCATAAAGTTGGCGTTCAGGTATTTTGTACCAAAACTATTATTGGCTTTTACAGGATTCTCTTCATCTGATCCATTTTTATAATCCAGATACCCATATTCCAGAATAGCATCGAAGTCAAAAGATGGACTCAGATATTGATGAAACCCAACACCTGCTGACCAGTCTGTATTGACTTCATACTCAAGCATCTCGTTCCCGAGATCACCATCGTATTCGTTATGCCCTACGTGGATACTTAACCACGTCGGATTGTCTTCTGTTTGTGCTTGCAATGCAGGCACAAACAGACATAACATAGTTGCGGCTAAAAGTAGCTTCTTTAACATAAAACCTCCTAATTATTGTTTGTGATTCAGGCTTTTTGCCCGATTTGGTTTGTGTAAAATTTTAATGTTGTAACGTTTATTTAAACTCAGTTCGATGCTTAAGTTCCATATTTTTTTTAAATATTAACAGCCTTTTTTATAAAAACTATATTAATATTATAAATATTACACTTAAATAACTGTTTTTTATTGATTTAGAACAGTATTAAAATAGCATTTTATTCCCATAAATTGCTAAATACTTTTTAAATCATAATTTCTTTATCCGTTAATGAGCGAGATAATCTTTTTCAATTCCCATATCTATACTATTTTCGTCAATTATTATAACTAAAGCCGTCGTATATTTCCAATATATTCTATACACTACTCATTAGTTAAGCTCTGTTTCTCGAAAGACTAAATTTTATTTAATAGAAAATATAAAGTCCATCAATTTCCATCAGGAACTATTTTTTAAACAAGGTACTTAAGATAAACCAAATATTTTCTTTTCTCTCCATTAATCGTCGCTTAAAGTAGGGAAACCACATGGTGCCGAAGGGTACGTAAACACGAGTATTATATCCCTGTTCAGTCATTTCCTCCATTGTCTGCTCGCGTAAGCCATATAGCATTTGGAATTCAAAATTGGTAGGCTCTATATTTTGCTCCTTTACAAATGTTTTGGTCCAATTAATTAACTCATCATCGTGCGTTGCTATCCGGGGATAAGGTGTTTCTTTCAATAATACTGTTGCATACTCCTTAAAAGCTTTTCGAATATCACCCATATCCTGCAATGCAATTTTCTCAGATTCTTTGTAAGCTCCTTTGCACAGTCTAACATCTGCCCCAAGCTCAGCCAGTTCTGTAATATCTTGTTTCGTTCTATGTAAATAAGCCTGTATTACAATTCCAACGTGCTGTTCAAATTCCTGGAATGCTTCCTTAAATAAGTTTATAGTTTGCTCAGTATAATCAGAGCCTTCCATATCAATACGTACGAACTGATTGTGATCACGGGCCGTCTCCAATAATTCAAATAAATTGTCCCGGCAATATTCAGTGTCAATGTCAAGTCCAAGCATGGTGAGCTTAATTGATATGGTACTATCCAATCCGGCTAAACCAATATTTTCAATTAATTCTATATAGTTAGCAACAGAACCTTCTGCCATCTCCCGATCTCGAACATTTTCACCCAACAGGTCAAGGGTTACTTTGATATTTTTCTGATTTAACTCTTCAACTTTCGGAACCGCCTGATCAAAGTTTTCTCCGGCTACAAACCGTTTTGCCAAAACAAAGGGTAACTTCATAAAACTATTCTGCTAATAATATTTGACTGATTTTTTGGACAGGAAAAATACTAAAATGAATATTTCTCTCCCACTCTATTCCAGTCTCTTTTTTAAATGTAACTTTAAAAATCATCTCCACGTATTAGGAATGTATCATATTTAACAAACAAATAATGTTATGAATACACGCAGAAATTATCTTTTCAAAGTAGCTTTAGCTCTTTTCGGTTCTTTTTTGATCACCTTCTTGTTAGTTTTTTCGTCTAATGTAAAGGCACAGTCTAATAACGGAGATCCCTATCGAATTGAACTTTTCCAAGCAGCCAATGTTCATAGTCTCAATGTTCAAACATCAGGCGGGCATATCACAGTGGAAGGAACCTCCGGCACTGAAGCTCGTATTGAAATGTATGTTCGTAAAAACGGACAATCTTTAACATCTGAAGATACTGATCTTTCCGATTGGAAAATTGATATTTCTCACTCAGGTACATCCATTAATGCAATAGCAAAAAGAAAAAATAACGGATGGGGTTTTTCTAACAGGAAGAATCACCAACCATCCATCTCATTTATTGTCTATGCCCCTGAGGAAATAAATTCGAGTCTCAAAACCAGTGGTGGGCATATAAACGCTAGTAATCTCTCCGGAAATCAGAAATTAAAAACAAGTGGAGGTCATATTGAATTAGCGATGCTTAGTGGCACTATTGATGCTAATACTTCAGGAGGTCACATAAGTGGTGAAGATTTAAATGGGGAAATTGAACTTAAAACCAGCGGCGGACATATTAATCTTGAGGATATTGATGGCTCGTTGGATGCAAGAACAAGTGGCGGGCATATAAATGCATCTTTGCTTTCAATTAGCGGCTCACTAAATTTAAAAACAAGTGGGGGCAACATTGGTATTGGCATTCCAGATGACACTGGTTTAAAATTAGACTTAACTGGAACCTTTGTAAATGCTAATATCGATAACTTTTCAGGTAAGATAGAACGTAATAAGATCAATGGAGAACTTAACGGTGGTGGTCCATTGCTCTCCGCCCGAACATCAGGTGGAACTGTTTCTCTCTCCTTCCACTAAACGGGGAACTCTTTATAAAATAACTACTGGTCAATATTACGTCCTGTAATAACCATAATATGTGCCCAGGGAGTCCCCGGTTCCATTATCCAAGGGGCTCCCTTACTCGCGGGGCTCTTGGTCAAACCAGTGGATTCCTCAGTGGCATAGGGAATATAGATTACATAGGTTGGTTCAGCCTCCTCTATTTTGCTTTCCTCATAGTTAAAAGCCCCCTCAGATCCCGATAATGAATATAGCGCCATTGGTTTTTCCGGCATTGAAATAGCTTCGGACCTTATCTCAGATCGACGAATAAGGTCAATCTCTTGCCTGGACATTCCTTCTTCCCTGAGCTCACGACCCCTTTTCATAAATGGTTCTAAATCTTTATGATAACAAGTAACATGAAAGTCGGAATCCCGGGGATCATCTGCCAGACAAATCAATTCGTTTGTTCCTTCACGCAGAATTGTGAATGTTGTATCGGAATCAAATCCCAACACCGTTGCTTCCTGTCGCAGGCTTTCCGGGGCCGCACTCACTGCCGCAGAAATTTGCTGTTGTGAATCAGGTAAATCTTGTTGCCCCATTACCAATAAAGGAGTGCCGCTATAGTAAATCATCCCAATGACTATTATCAATATTCGACCGCGAAAACCCATCATACTCCTCCTTTTTTATACTGGAAATTACTCCAAATATACAAAGGCCGTCGTGTTTTTCATTATTTCATTCCTATAAATATTTATAGGATACAAAAGAAAAACTACGAATAACCAAAATGTTTGTTGTAAATCTATTAAAATGCTTGTAATGTACATTATTTGTTATTCCCGTTTAAATAGGAGGGGTACTTCATGCTACCTGACCTAAACAGAAAACTTCTTTAACTTTTATTTAATGATAAAAAATTTGTTATGAGTTACTCAAGACGTGATTTTCTCTCTCATCTTTCGCTGGGGCTTGGTTCTGTAGCAGCTTTTCCGGGTCTCTCTATGCTTAGCAATATTGAGCGTTTTTTAAATAAAAAAGGCCTTTCCGAACTACCCGAAGACGAGAAGCTCGGGATTGCTCTTGTAGGACTTGGCAGATACTCTAGCGGACAGCTTGCTCCTGCCCTACAAGAAACAAAGCTTTGCAAGCTCTCTGCTATTGTTACCGGTACCCCACAAAAAGAGAAGGAATGGGCACAAAAATATAACATTTCCGATTCCAATGTTTATAATTATGAAACATATGATCAAATAGCTGATAACGACGATATTGACATCATTTATGTCGTCCTTCCTAATAGCATGCACGCGGAGTACACTATCCGCGCTGCTGAAGCTGGAAAGCATGTAATCTGTGAAAAACCGATGGCTACCTCAGTCAAAGATTGTCAACGAATGATTGACGCCTGCAACCAAGCCAACCGGAAACTTTCTATCGGCTATCGCTTACATTTTGAACCACACAATAAAGAAATGATGCGAATTGGACGTAATGAGGTATTTGGTCCAATACAAGAAATGAGTGGTGCACACAGTTTCCCGCTGTACGATACCGATGCCTGGCGTCTTGATGGAGAGTTAGCCGGCGGTGGCCCACTAATGGATGTGGGTATTTACGTGATCCAGGCTAGCCTCTATACTTTGGGACAGCTCCCGACCTCGGTAAGGGCCTGGGATGAAACAGAAGACCACGAGACTTTCTCAGAGGTAGAAGGTACAATCCGATGGGACTTGAATTTTCCAAACGATGTCGTACTTCATGGAGAATCGAGTTACGAAGGTCGGGGAAGTGATTTTCGATTGGAAGCCTCAAATGGCTGGGCAGAGCTTAACCCGGCTTATAGCTATAGTGGCATCCAAGGAGAAACAAGTAAAGGCCCTATGGATTTCCCGGAAGTAAACCAACAAGCCCTGCAAATGGATGACTTTGCCCGCTGCATCATTGAGGATGACCAGACAATCGTTCCCGGAGAAATGGGCAAGCGTGATATGATTATTATGGATGCGATTTATGAATCAGCTGAAACAGACAGTGAAATATCACTTAAATTTGATGAAGACGGAGATTTTATCGATCCCATGAAAGGATAAGAGTAAATCGCTACCTATCAATTACAAGAAAATCCCAAAAATCGTCAGGTCACGCTTATTAATTAAATAGGGAAACAGAAAAGGATAAATTTTTCAGGCCATCACTCCACGACAAAACGAAAGGTGATAGTTCCCCACTGAGATCTTTGTGGCACATTTGAAGGCAGCCGGGAAAAACGCCAGCTTCGAAGTGTTTGCATAACTTCACGTTCCAGTTCAGGATTCATTTTCTTCAATGGAACAACCTGTCCGAGTGTACCGTCTGGTTTTACCTCAAATCGAATAGTAATTGTGGCCTCAGAGCCTGTTGTATTATCAGGCAGCGGCTGAACCATTGGAGATCGTTCAATATCTCCCTCCCACTGAAGCTCATAAGGAGCAGACTTTTGCTGCTCATTTCCCGTACCCTGGTCAGCATCCAGTTCACCGGTATTGCCCTGTTCATCTCCACTTGTCTCGGCTCCTTCCTGCTGTACTTCATCCTCTTCCGTCTTTGGAGGAACGGTTACCTCTTCCTGTGTTTCCTCTTCTGCCGTCTCTTGTTCAGGATCTACCTTGTCAGTTTCTGGTGTTGTAACTACTTCTTCATCCTGAACTTCCTCCGTTTCGTCCGGGGCATCAACAGGCTTAAGCGTTTCCTCTGTGGTTTCTTGTTGTTCTTCAACGGGTTCTTGCTGCTCAGGATCGGGATTCTCCGGTTCCGTTTCAGAAGGATCGGGTCGCGTTGCGACCTCTTCATTTTGCTCTTCGGCATACTCCGCCGGCATACCCGACTGTAATTCTCCGAATTCCACCTCAATAAAAGAAGGGCGTGCTGTCGTTTGGATATTAAAAGTATACAGTAAAAAAATAATTACCAGCACTACATGCACTCCTGCCGTTACTTGCAGGGCAAAGCGGTCTTCTTCATGTAATGATGGAAATTCCATAATTCTTATTGGTTGTTCTGTTCAGTAGCCATTACAATATTGAGGTCAAGGGCTTTCGCTACATTCATTACTCGTACGGCATTATCCACAATAGCATCTTTATCAGCCCTCAAAACGAGGGTACTTTCTGGCTTATCTTGCTTCGCTTGTCGGAGCTCAGATGCCAGCATACCTCTGCTTACCTGGTTTCCATCAATATAAAAGTCCCCTTCTTTAGTTACTGCAACATTAATAAACAGAGACTCCGTTTGTGCTCCCGTTTCTGCCTCTGGAATATTCACTTTGATTCCAAAGTTCGTTACAAAAGATGAAGTTAATAGAAAGAATATAAGCAGGAGGAGCACAATATCTGTCAATGACGACTGTGAAAACATCGTCAACGGCTCCATTCGATTTTCATCGTCTCGAAAATCCATTATTGTACCCTCTGAGCTTGTTTCTCTTTTTTATTCGATGGTCCCTGCAACATATCAATAAAATCGGCAGAGGCATTTTCAAGTTCATGTACCGTACGATTAATTTTTCCCAGCAAAAAGTTATAAAAACCATAGGCTATAATACCAACAATCAGTCCTGTCGCCGTTGTAATAAGCGCTTCCCAAATTCCTCCAGCCAATACACTGGGATTAACATTTCCCTGCAGTGATTGAATATCCATAAAGGCCTCAATCATACCGGTAACCGTTCCAGTAAAACCAACCAACGGTGCCACACCGGCAATGGTCGCCAGCCAATTCATTCTCTTTTCCAAATGAAATATCTCTTTCTTTCCGGCATTGCTAATAGCATCCTCAATATCCCGAATAGGCCGCCCTAAACGTTGTATTCCTGCCTTTAGAATGCGGGCCAACGGCTTGTCAATACCATCGCAATAGGTTAGTGCCCGTTGGCGATCGCCATCTTTAAGCATACCTTCAACAGTTCGAAGAAAACCATCGATCTCAATGTGGGTATTATTGAGGGTACGCCATCTTTCTGCAATCACAAAAATGGCTAAAACAGATAAAATAAAGAGCGGAATCATAAGCACGCCGCCTTCCGCGAGCAATTCAAACATAGACATACTTTCCTGTTGCCCTGCCATTCCTAATGTATCGGCTACTGCACTGGTATCCGATGTATCTGGCTGAGTCTGTATCAAAAATAGTAAAAACGCTTGCATAAGATTTAATTATAGAATTCGAATAAATGGTTAAAAACGGCTTATAAAGTTATTGCTATTGTATGGTTCCGGTAACTCTTCGGCTGCCTTTTGGGCAGCATCTATGGTCTCAAACTGTCCAATTCCGATTCGATAATACGTACTTCCATTGACATTCGCTTCTTTTATTTCAGTGCGATAATTATCCTGTTCCAAAATCTCCTGCTGCTTTTCTTCAGCTTGGGAAATCGTCTGCATTGAGTGTACTACTATAGTATAATAATTTCCAGCGGCTTCCTGAATATTACCATACAGTCCATACGGCTCATCAGATTCAACGGAAGAAGGCAGGGATTCATTGCCCAATGCACTTTCTTCTTCGGCCTGTATTTCATCTGCTCCACTACTTTCTTCGTCTCCTTCATTCTGTTCTATTGTAGATTCCTGTCCTAAATCATCCCCATAAGACTGTCCAACAGAAGACTGTTGATTATTATCTGGCGAACCATTATTTGTAGTCTTGCTGCCAAATATACCAAAGTCATAGGCCATCCATCCTGCTATGACCAAACCTAAAATTAACGCAATTACTAAAACTGTGCGTCCAATTGGGTCTCCCTCGGGACGTTTTACAGTTTTTTTTGCTTCTTCCTCTTTCTGGTCTTTCGTTGGGGTACCAGTCGCAGATGTGGCAGCTATATCCTCTTTTTCAAGTCGCTTCGGCTCCTCCTCCGTCTTCGAAAACTGTGGTTTCTCTTTAACAGGAGCAGGTTCTTTTTTTGGTGTTGAAGGCTGTTCTTTAGGAGATATCTTCTTATCCTCATCATCAGGCTGGTCGGATGGCTTTTTCTCATATTCCTTCACATCCGTTTGCTCTATCGGACTATCAGCAACCGGAACCGTTTCTTCTTCCGGACTTTTAAATGCTTCAATCAGTTCAATAGGTTTCATTCCCGCATATCTGTTGTTTATCTCAGTTTCCAATACTTCATGCGGTATGAATTCCAGCTGATTTTCAACAGTCGTAAAGGTTCCAAAGTTTTCAATTTCAAAAGGAATTTCCGCTGTCTTAGCCTTTTGAATACGGGTTTCTAATTTTTCGAGTTGCTGAGCTACTGACGCTCGGTCCATGCCCGTTCGCTCAACCAGTGAATTTATTAATTGTTCTCTGTCGATCGTTGTCATTGTAGTACTAATTTTCCGATATGAATCTAATACGATCTTTGGGGGGCATCATAACTACACGTCCATTCTCATACTGCTTTTGGAACTGCTTTTGGTGTTCAAGCTTAAACATTCCCACGCCGTTAATTTTCACTTTATTCTTCTGAGCGACTTCTTCACGCACTACGTCGGCAAACGCTTTTAAAAAAATCTTTTCCATTACTATATAAATAATCTATAGCTTAACTGTAATTCCACCGTAAATTTGCATGGGGCGTTCTGTATACCCTTCCCATTTCTGGTATTCCTGATCCAGTAAATTAACCACCTTGGCATAAGCACCTATTTTATCCGTTATGGATAGATCGAGCTGGCCACCCAGTAAAATGAACTCTTCAAGTGTATCTCCACGACCATTTGTACGTGGACCTGTATAATCAGCCCATCCCTGGATAGTGGCACGGTCAAATAATCGCAAGCTAAAACCAGAAGTACCACCCAGCTTTTCAGTAAATGGGATTCTTCCCCCATCCTTAATATCCGGGGCCTGGGCATATACTTTCCCATTTAACCAAAACTTTTCCGGAACTACCTGGTGCGAGAGACTCGCAAAGACCTGTGCTTTAGCCACATCATCATAGCGAACCTTATAAAAAAGCGGGTCCTCGGAACCTGGGCCATTAGTCTCCCGTTCAAATATGGGATAGTTTTCTATATCTTCATATCGTATACCACCGGTTAGTGTTCCGACATCGGAATAATTAATCTCCATTTCTGTCACTCCGTACATTCGGTATGAATGGCGAAATTCATGGCCCGGATTTAAGAAACGATTTGACGTATGTAATTGCTCGGTCGTTTTTACATAGGGTTTTGCTCCCACGGTTGCAGTAAATGTTATGGCTTCAATCAGGGGTTGGACAAATTTAGCTTTCGGCGCGAAATAAATTTTGTCCTCAAAGGCATCCGACCCATAGTAGACGCTGGCATCAACCGTTATGTGTGTTTCATAATTAAATAACCGAGCATATTCTACCCCAACGTGTCCCGTCATCCACTGATTACTTGCCAAGGTATTAGCATAATCCCCCAAGGCACCACCCAGCTTAGCAGTAAATGTTTCATCGGTATTAGGGCCCGCCCATCGTTTTGACATCAAAGCATTATATACTCCCTCTTCGGAAGCCATTGAAAGGTCACCGGCCATGGTTTCAACATCATAATACCGGGCATTTGCCTGTACATTCCAGCCCTCGACACCATTCTGTAGTCCCTGCAGTTCTATTCCCAAGTTAACTCCTCCATATTCTTTCCGAGGACTTTCAGGGACATTAGAAGTATTAATATCAAATAAATGATTAAAGCTGTTCTGAAGCCCTACATCAAGGTCTAATCGGATTTTATCATTCAGTTTGGTTGCAAATTCTCCATTAGCTTTCAAAAAACGGAAACTAGTCCGCTGATTTTCAAGATGTCCATCGGATGAAGAAAAGTCCATATCTCCCCCAATATAGCTTTTGTTATTCAGCCTGGTAACACCCCAAAAATTTGCCTCGGAACTTAAATAATTACCTACTCCTCCCCGGGCAAAAGCATTAATATCAGAAGAATAATGCAAGGGTGTATAAGGGGGTGCATCAGGCCGGGAAAGCTCACTTATGGGGAGGTTTGCCACCCTATCTTCATCTGATTCAATATAAGGCATGCGGTCAGGATCTACTTCATAAACACGGGAAGTAGGCTCAAATCCTAATATTGGTTGTCTGCGAAGCCCCGGGAACCGAGCCTGAAATTGACTACGTATCTCAATATCCTGTGGATCTATTTCCGGAAGCATAGAGTCATCACTCTCCGTATCCTGTGCTAATAGCGGATTTGAAGCGACTACTGAAACAAGAAAAAAAAGGACAATAGTTAAAATACGATTCATAGTGTATATACTAATTGCTTTATGCCTGAAGAAATCTGTTTCTAATGTACTAATTTTTTATAAACCAATAGTTAAAGAAGGCCCATTTATCTGCTTTTTATACCGTTATTAATCTTTTCTGTTTCAATAAATATAATTAGCAGTATTATACTATAGGTTTGCCCGCTTTTGTAGCACGCAACTTATCAATAAAAAGCATAATGGGAGTAATGCTTCCCACAAAGAGTACCATGCTTGCATGGGTTACCGTAGCATAGGCTATCCCCGTAACAGCAGGAACCGCAAAGAGCACCAAAAGTGACTGCTTAACGAAGTAATGATACGTTCCCAGACCTCCCGGAGAAGGGATTGCAATCCCAATGGCTGAAATAACTGTTATAACCAACGCATCCAGCATATCTAAACCATAGACCTCCTGCATATCAAACATCCAGAAGGGAATATAGGTCATCAGGGTATAACAGAACCAAATAAGCACAGTATAAAACACAAATTGCCACCAATTCTCCACCTCACGGGCAGACAACACTCCATCTTTAAACATAATCAGTGCTTCCCTGGCCCGTTCTATCCAATCCTGAAGAACCTCAAATCGGGTTCCCAAGTATAAAATAAAACGGATCAGAAGGTAACCGGCAAAAGCTACTAGTAAAAGAAATAAAATCGTCCATCCATAGGTCAGTAAACTCGACTCATTAGTTAAAAAATTAATGGTCTCATCACCAAATATCTGTTTTAGCAGGTTAAAATCAGATATTAGATAGACGGATACAACAAACATTAAAAAAACCATCACCAAGATATCTACAATACGCTCCAGCACAATAGTTCCCATTAGTTTTGAGGTACTGAGATCTTCTTTTTGGGCTACATACATCGGTCGAGAAACCTCTCCCAGACGTGGGCCCACAATATTCATCAGGTACCCGACTAGTACCCCGGAAATAAGTGTGATACGATCAATTTCTTCCTTATCGTGCTCTATTAGTAACCGCCAGCGTTCTGCCCGAAATAAATGACTGCAAAATGCTGCTATGGTGAAAGGGAAAACCCAACCGAATTGAATATCCTGTGAATATTCCCATACTTCTTGTAATCGGACGTTTCGAAAAGCAAGCCATAGAAATACTGCTCCGAGAGTAAGAGCAAGAACTATTTTAACGATTCGTTTTACCATAAACTATTAACCGGATTCCCCGGATTTATATCCTAATCTTTGCTTAGTCCCGCATGTCAATTAGTTCTATACTATCTGGGTAATCAAGTTCAAATAGTTGTTCTTCAGTCGGGAGGAACGTTCCATTTTCAAACTCAGTAGTGATAACATTATCAACTGGATCTACCGCACGAACCTGTTGTGGTATTAGCGCTTCGGAAAGGACAATTTCTACTTCTTTGTAAATAGCAAAAGGATCTTCCGAGGTCAATTGAATATAAAACTGGTTACCCTGTTTCACTTCTTCAGTAACAGTAAAAGTAGAATCAATTCCATTAAGAATACGGGAAGGGGCAAAATCATCTTCTGAAGGCTCATATTCGCTAATAATCACCCTGTTTCGATTCCTGTCAAAAACCCTTGATATCTTCCCATCTACTACAACCACCTGCTGATCAGTACGGACTTTGTAATCCTGATTCCCAACCCAGATTAATCCGCTATTCGATACTGTATCCTCCGTATAAGAATCGACCGACTGATGATGAAAATCAGCCGTAAAGATTTGTCCATCTTCAAACTTCATTTTCAATTGTTCAAAAGGGGCATCCTGAGCCTCGGCAATGACGGGAATCCCCCAAAAAAGGAGTGCTAAAATTAAGAGTTGTACTAATTTATCTTTCAAATTCGTCCAGTTCATCCAGTAACTCTTCTAATTCCTCTTCATCTTCAACCAAAACATCACGTGCGGTGCTGCCCTGATACGGACCTACGACACCTGCATTAAACAGCTGGTCAATAATTCGGCCCGCTCGATTATAACCAATCTTAAGCTTTCGCTGTAGCAGCGATACTGAACCCTGTTGGTGCAGTACAATAATTTTCGCCG
>JBEPXF010000029.1:0-17620 GCA_041642075.1 Fodinibius sp. | reverse complement strand
TAGAACAGGAAGCTCAAAATAATTCTGATAACGATACAGATTTAAAACCGATCTTTCCAATGATGAAGGAGTTTACGGTTGTGGGTTACTATACTTCAGAGATTGGCGCTTCAGAAGAGCTTATTTCCGATATTATTCCTGGCTATTACGATGCCTGTATGCCCTATTCCGAAGTAGGAAGAGCCTGGTCATAACTCCCTTCCTATATATTTCTCGTGTATCCCACTAATTAATTATAGGGAGTTTAGGCAACAGCCCTGTACTCTCTTTAATTCAACTCTCTAAAATCTGAGAAATACTTTCTTTGCCTAGCTCATTTACTGAAGTTATTACGGCTCCAGAAAATGTATTACCCTCTAAGCTTTCAGGTATCACAATACTCTGCTTCCATCCGGGATAGATATCTGTTTTCCATCTATTCCCAAACTTCTTTTTAACAACCCAAAGCCATGAATCGGTTGTCATACTAATAGAAAGTACAAATTGACCGCCTACTTTTTGAAGTTCTGCATTTGGTTTTTCAGGTGCTCCCCCCGGAAGCCACTCTGTAGCAGGAACCAAAGCTGAAGAAGTATAAATTCTATCCATCAATTTACCTGATATTTGATCGGGATTTTGCATTAATGCTTTCATGCTAAAATGAATAGCGCCTTTTGTGCCGGGCTGATTCCTTATTATTTGAATCTGCTCTGCAATTTCTTCTGAGGACCATCCCTCAGATTCAGATGGTGAAAGTAATCGGCTTGTATATAGTCCCGGCCAGAGGTGACGATTTTTATCATTTTGCTGATGCCACCACTCCAAAAGTACAGGAAAGCTCTGGGATTCTTGGTTGATTAGCCAATACAGCTGTGGGGTAAGATAATCTACCCAGCCTTCACGTATCCATTTTCTGGCATCAGCAAAGATTTCATTATATGCATCAAAGCCCTCTATCTGCTCCGGATGGCCTGGCCGCCAAATTCCAAAGGGTGAAATACCAAACCTCACCTTCGGATCGATAAGCTTAATCTCCTCATTCAATCGCTTTACAAACGCATTAATATTTTCCCGACGCCACCCATTCCTTTTTTGCGAAGCAGTTTTACTTCGGGAATTGATAAATGATGCATGATCCGGGAATCCAATCGACTGCCCTAAATTATTTTTAGCTGGATACGGATAAAAATAGTCATCCAGGTGAACCCCATCTACATCATAGCGGCGAACTACGTCTGCAATAACGTCAATAGAATACTGCCGGGCTTCTTCCCTTCCCGGATCTAACCACAAGTATGAACCATAGGAAACCACCAGATCAGGCTTCCTATTCCTAATATGATCTGGCGCCAGAGGTCCGCGGGCAGCGGGATGATGTGCGCGAAATGGATTGAACCAAGCATGAAGTTCAAGTCCCCGTCGATGAGCTTCTTCTACAGCGAATTCAAGAGGATCATAATACGGCTCTGGAGGTTCTCCCTGCTTCCCGGTCAGATAAGCCGACCATGGCTCATACGGCGAATTATAAAAGGCATCCGCGGAAGGTCTGACCTGAAAGATAATTGCATTCAGGTTGAGCAGCACAGCCCGGTCCATAATAGCCCTGAGCTCTTTCTTTTGCTCCGAAACCGTAAGCCCCGAGTCTGAAGGCCAGTCAATATTATCAATGGTAGCAATCCATGCCCCCCGAAATTCTCTCGGCGTCTCGGGAATCTCATCAATATTTATTTTAGTAGCCTTCCCATCATCTTCCTCTCTTTGTTCAACAACAACGTCTTTCTCTGGCCTATCAGGTTCACTGACAGGTTTTGTAGTCGTACAACTTGCTGCAAAAACAGCAATGAAAAAAATTAGATATAATACTCGATCGAGAGACATACTTATTAAAAACTGATCAAGTTAAGCTACTAGAAATATTTTAGATTCTTTTTTAACATGATACAGGCCATCATAAACAAAATATGATGGCCTGACAGAAAGAGTAAAAAATCTACAGTTCTTTAATTTTAATATTGCGAAAGCTTACACGGTTGCCGTGATCCTGTAATCCAATATGTCCTTCCCGTGGATCGCCAAACTCCGGGTGCTCACTAAACTTGCTGTTGCGTATCATTTCGTACCATTCATTGGTCCACATTTCATAGGTAACCACTTTTTCTCCGTTCTGCCAATGTTCAATGGTAGATCCCTTGGTCACAATCTTCGCGCTGTTCCATTCTCCATATGGATTGGAATTCTGCGGCTTGGCCGGTATCAGATCGTATAAAGAAGCGGATTTCCGGTTCCCATCTTCTCCCATTTCTGCATCCGGATGATTTTCATCATCCAGGATCTGAAATTCGGGAGCAGACCAGTAAATCGGTTGATTGGGTTGTTCAATCCCCCGGTAGAAAATGCCGCTATTACCGCCTTTCTGGACCTTCCATTCTAGTTTAAGTACAAAATCGCCATACTTATGGCGACTTATGATATCACCTCCGCCACCATCTTCGAGAACAATAAGAGCTCCATCTTCTGCCACCCAACCGTCTTCAGGGAACGTACCACTATTATAACCTCGCCAGTGGTCTGTCGATTCTCCGTCAAACAGCAAAATCCATCCCTCCTTCTGCTCTTCTTCTGTCAAGGTATTATGCTGGGCAGTACTCATATTGATGCTTAATCCTAAAATTAAAAGTAATGAAAATACAGTAGATAAAAATTTCATAGTGTTTCTGATATTTATATTTGATTATAATAAAATATTTAGGCTGAACTTGCTTTATCAGCTAAATCAATATGCTCAAGTGCCTCGTGGGAACATCCCTGCCAATCATATGGCTGATTCCCCATATATCCGATATCTTCGATCCCTATTTTACTCGACCAGAAACCGGAGGCCACCAGATCCCGGAACCGATTAAAGAAGGCTACTCCCTGCTGCATTTCCGGATTAGCCTCTTCCGGATAGGCAATCTCATCAAGCATATCCGTTTTCTCATTTTCTGAACAATCAATAAATTTTTTGTTATATCGCTTTTGACACTGAACATCCAGCCACTGCAGACCACCGCGAATAGGCGTCTGATTTTCGGGCCGATCCAGCATCATAAAATCAATAAATTCCGGAACCCCAGCCTCTTCTGCATTGCCTGAACGTTCGTCGGCGGGAATAATCATGTTAGCTAGCTGGCGTACCGTTTCGAACTCATGGTTGGTAAAGAACTGGGTTTCCCACTTTTCCAGATCCTCTTCGGTCACATGTTTCCAAAATTTGTGTTCCTTTGCTGCCTCCTGCGGTGCTGTTTCACATCCGGTTAGGGTAAAACTCGCAGCCAACGTACCAAGCGATAAGGTTTTTAAGACTTCTCTTCTGTCCATAATACTTTAGATTTTAGTATAAAAGTATGAAGTAGAAGGTAGATTAATAAGCTTGTTTTTACTTATTACATTTAACCTACTACGTTTTACTCTTTGTTTAAAGATTTCCTTTATCCATTTGATCAGCAATGTATTCCGATGTTCGCATTGAAAGTGCTAAGATAGTCCACGTCGGATTTTTATGCGGTTGCGATACAAATGATCCCCCATCAACCACAAACAGGTTGTCAACATCATGCGCCTGACAATATTTGTTCAGTACCGAGGTATCCGGATCATCGCCCATACGCGTAGTCCCCACTTCGTGAATTATTTCACCGGGATTAGTTATTCCGTAACCATCCTCTTTGGAAGGCATATCCCAAAGCGCTTGCCCTCCCATTTGATCAATAATGGAGCGGAAGGTTTCCTGCATGTGCTTGACCTGGTTGTATTCATGATCACTCCAGTTATAATTAAACCGTAATGTCGGAATTCCCCACTCATCAACCATATCGGGATCTATTTCGCAATAATTATCTTCATAAGCGATACTTTCACCCCGTCCAGACATCCCAATAATAGAGCCATAGTACTTTCGATAATCTTCTTTAAGTTCCTTCCCATAACCACCACTGCGTTTGGGCCCTTCCCGAAACATGTCATTGTAATTTTGTATACCTCCCATAAATCCGTAGCTCGGCATCCCTCGTCCGCCCCACAGCTCCACGTGATAACCTCGCGGGAAGTCCAGTGTGCTGTTATCCTTCCACCAGGGTATATAAAGATGCATGCCGCCTGTTCCATCTTCGTTATGGGCCGGCATATCCATCAGGTCGGGAACCAAACCGGCTACTGAGGTCCCAGTAGAATCCATCAGATATTTACCTACCACACCACTGGAATTTGCTAAACCATTGGGAAAATCCGTAGACTTTGAGTTCAACAGCAAGCGGGCAGATTCACAGGCACTGGCGGCCAACACTACTATCTTGGCCCGGACCTTATACTCTTTGTTCTCAGTCTTATCAATATATGAAACACCGGTAGCCTTGCCGTCGCTATAGGTCACTTCCCGGACCATCGCGTTATCTATAATTTCAAGATTTCCTGTTTCAAGCGCCGGTGGGAGCAGTACAGAAGGCGTAGAAAAATTAGAATGGGTAGAACAACTCCGGTTACACTGCCCACAGTAGTGACAAGCCGCCCGTCCGTTATGAGGCTCCGTAATAATAGACAAACGGGACGGAATCGCAGGAATATCCATATCATCACAGGTATCTTTAATCAGATGCTCATAGCAACGTGGCTCCGGAGGATCCATAAAAACACCCCCAGGCTCATTGTGGATACCTTCATTAGTGCCAAAAACCCCAATGAGGCGATCAATGCGATCATAATAGGGAGCAATCTCTTCATAACTGATCGGCCAGTCATCCCCCAGTCCATCTTTACTTTTTACCCTAAAATCATCTGGACCAAATCGCAGAGAAATACGTCCCCAGTGATTCGTTCTACCACCCAGCATCCGCCCCCTGAACCAGTCAAAGGTGGTGCCTTCTGTGGTTGAATACGGTTCGCCTTCAATATCCCATCCTCCAAAACATGCATCAAATTCCCCAAATGGTTGCAGACGTGTGGAAGCACCACGGCGTGGCGATTCATAAGGCCAGGTAAACATGGCAAATTCTTCCGAATCAAACCATCCCCCCGCCTCCAGCATAATAACATTTGCGCCGGCCTTGGTCAGTTCATGCGCCGCCATTCCTCCCCCGGCTCCGGATCCAACAATACACACATCATATTCTTCGGGACTTTCTTTAATTTGCATATAAACTCTTACACCTAAGATTTGAATGAAATTCAGATTGAGGCCTATAGTGAAGACCAAAAAAAATAATTGACTTTAATAGCAAAAAAGGTCATGCTGTTTGACCAACAGGACCTCATTGACTTAAGAAAGTTCTTTACCAATAGTCATCAGCATCTCTTTTGAAGCTTTTATACCTTCAAATTCACTTAGCTCACTACCCTCATATTCAATGCCAATATATCCATTAAAGCCAGCATCTTTAACAATTTTGAGCATTTTTCTATAATCAATAGTAGTTTCTTCTCCTTCTTCATTGAAATCATAAGTCTTTGCACTTACTCCATGAGCAAAAGGCATAAGTTCTTCGGTACCTTTATACCGGTCATATTCCTCAACACATGCCCCATCTTCTTGATCAATACAGAAGTTACCCAAATCGGGAAGAGTACCGCAATTATCCATATCCACCTGTTGCATTACATCTGCTAACCATTCACCATTTGAGGAATAGCCGCCATGATTTTCTACAATCACACTAACATCGTAGTCTTTCGCAAAAGTAGCCAGACGACCTAAGCTGTCAACTGCTGCAGTTTTTTGCTCTTCAGGAGAAGTATTTCCATAAGCATTTACGCGAATGGCATGGCACCCAAGGTGTTGTGCTGCTTCTACCCATTTATAATGGTTTTCTACTGCCTGCAGACGCTCCTCCTCATCAGAAATAGCAAGGCCTCCTTCCCCATCGATCATAATCAGTACCTGTTCAACTCCCAAGTCATCACACCGGCTATTAAGCTCATCCAGATAATCAGTATCTTCGGCTTTGTCTTTAAAAAATTGATTTACATACTCTATTGCACTAATCCCAAATTCATTTTTTGCCGTTGCCGGAAAATCAAGATTATCAATTTTTCCATCAAATAAAGATTGATGAAGACTCCACTGTGCAAGTGATATATCAAAAAACAATTCATTGGAAGGATTCGCATTTGAACTACATGCGGTTACTAAACCTGGTACCGAGGCCGAAAAAGCCGCCAATCCACTTAACTGTAAAAATTTTTTCCTATCCATCACAAATATCCCTTTTAAAGTTTAAGGTTAATAGCCCAGCCATTATTAGCAGTAGGTCTCAGAGAATAAAATGCGAGTGCCTAATGATCTTATTCCTATGCCTGCTAAGAACTGGCTAGAAAAATAAAAGATTTTAATTAACCCTATAATGTAATAAAAGATTTGAGGGATGCAATTCACACTCTGACATTTTTTTGTAATATTAATGCAAAATTTTTTTACAACAATTGGATTAAATTTTTTACATACTTAGCTGTTTAGAGAAATAAAAATCTTAACTAAAAAATTGCACTAAAATCTAGGGGTATTAATGAATAAATTATTGCAGACCAAACTCAGCCTCATGATGTTTTTGGAATTCTTTATATGGGGTGCATGGTATTCGACTGTAGCAGTTTATATGAGCGTCAATGGCATGGAAAATCTAACCCACTGGCCCTTCACAGTAAATCCAATCGCAGCAATTATTGCTCCTTTCTTTGTAGGCTTTATCGCCGACCGGTACTTTGCAACAGAAAAGGTTTTAGGCTTTCTACATATTTTGGGCGCTGTTTTTATGTTTCTTACTCCAATGGCCGTAAATTCTCCTCTGATTTTTATCCTGCTACTTTTAGCCTATAATATTTGCTACATGCCAACAATGAGTCTGGCCAATTCTCTTTCTTTTCATCACATTGATGACCAAGAAAAAGACTTTCCGATTATACGAGTTTTTGGTACCATTGGCTGGATTGTAGCCGGATTGGTAATTAGTTTTGTACTCGGATATTTTTTGGCAGAAAATGTAATTCCCGAAGAAACGGCCTTACCCCTCTATTTAACATCGGCAGCGAGTCTGATGTTGGGACTTTATAGCTTTACTCTTCCACATACCCCTCCTCCTGCTGCTGGTGAAGAAGTTTCTTTCCGCAGTATTGCAGGTATTGATGCCATCAAAAAACTGGGGAGCAAATCTTTTTATGTATTCTTGTTCAGTTCGTTCCTGATCTGTATCCCGTTAGCAGCTTACTATAACTTTACTCAAATATTTTTGGGGGATACCGGATTTGACAATATTGCAGCTACCCTAACCATCGGGCAAATGTCCGAAGCCCTGTTTATGGTGCTTATTCCCGCCATGTTTGTCCGTCTGGGCGTTAAATGGATGTTAGCTGCAGGCATGTTTGCCTGGGTTCTGCGCTACGCTTTCTTTGCAGTTGGAGCTACGGATCCTATTATCTGGATGATTATCACAGGAATAGCACTCCACGGAATTTGCTACGATTTCTTCTTTGTTACAGGACAAATTTATGTGGATAAAAAAGCTCCGGAAAGTATTCGTGGCCAGGCCCAAGGACTTATTATCCTTATTACCTATGGTGTTGGAATGCTTATCGGCGCACAGGTTGCCGGACAACTTTATAACCTGTTTTTAGGTGAGGCTTCTTCTCTGAGCTTAGCCCAATGGCATGATTTCTGGTGGATCCCCGCCATCTTTGCGGCAGCGGTTATGATATTCTTCATTATTTTCTTTAACGATCAGGTTTTGGATGAAGATACTACCGCAGAAGATATAACCGTTTAATAAAATTAATATAAATTGAAGGCCGGTCATCCACTTAATCGTTGGCCGGCTTTACTTTTGAGTCTATTCGAATAGTCTGTTATCAATACAGCTACAAATACATCAATCAAAATCGGAAGGGTTAGAATTTGTTTTAAATTTTTTTTTTGCCTATCAATACTCATTGATAAGTGATCCCAATCAATAGAAAATACGTAAATGCCTTTTTGTTTAGATAAGAACGTTACTGTTTTATCAAAGATTTTTTTCATCTCTTACTTATTCATGGTTACAAGCTGCAACAGTCAGCCGGAACCTGAAGTTATTTCAATTGATGAGAACGATGCCTCTGAAGAAGCCAAATCAATTCGCGGGGAAGTATCAGTACAACTTGCTGAGGATCTTACTTTAGACCTATGGGCTTCAGAAAAACTGTTGGGAGATCCTATTGGATTGGATATCACTAATAATGGAGAAGCTTACGTTTCGATTACAAATCGACGAAGCAGTTCAAAACCCGACATTCGATCCCATCAGGACTGGAATATTGAATCATTAAGCTGGACCACTGTCAAAGAGAGAAGGGATTTTTTGACCCGACAATTATCTCCGGAAAACAGTGAACAAAACCAATGGCTGGAGGATATTAACGGGGACGGATCCCATGACTGGAAAGACCTGACAGTGGATAAAGAAGAAATTTATAGGATTGCGGATCGCTCTGGAGATGGTATTGCAGACCACTCCCAACTGTATCTTCGTGATTTCCATGATAGAGAAACTGATGTGGCCGGTACCGTATTGTTCAATAAAGGCGATGTTTTTATCGGTGTAGCTCCCGACCTCTGGCGTACAAGTGATACCAATAATGATGGAATAGCTGATTCCAAAACTTCCATTAGCAATGGCTATGCCGTCCACATTGGTTTTCGGGGACATGGGATGTCGGGACTTACTACCGGACCTGACGGACGCATTTATTGGAGTATTGGCGATGTTGGACTAAATGTAGAGGGGCCAGATGGAAAAAAATGGGCATATCCAAATCAGGGAGCAATTCTTCGTTCCGATCCTGATGGTAGTAATTTTGAAGTATTTGCAGCAGGACTTCGAAACCCTCACGAATTTTCATTTGATAAATATGGTAATCTGATTTCGGTCGATCATGATGGTGATCACGCAGGGGAACATGAGCGCTTGGTATATCTCGTTAATGGATCTGACAGTGGCTGGCGCATTAACTGGCAATTTGGAAAGTATACCGATCCAAAGAACAACGAGTACAACGTATTGATGGATGAAAATTATTTTAAACCCCGGTTTGAAAACCAGGCAGCTCACATACTACCCCCTCTGGCCTCTTACCATAACGGGGCCGCGGGTATGGCCTATAATCCGGGAACGGCCCTCAGTGAAAAATGGAAAGACCACTTCTTTATCTCCGATTTTGTAGGATCAGCCACTGGGTCTGCTATACATGCTTTTGATCTGAAAACAAAAGGCGCCTCTTTTAAACTGAATACCGACCAGCCTATTATGCAGGGAATCCTGCCAACCGGCCTGGATTTTGGTCCCGATGGCGCCCTATACTTTGCCGACTGGATTGAAAGCTGGAATACTAATGACAAAGGACGTATCTGGAAGATCGATACACCCGTTGAAACCCATACTGAAATCAGGAAAGAAACAAAGCAATTACTAGCTGAAGATTTTAGCTCACATTCAAAGGACAAATTAGCTCATCTTCTGCAACATGAAGATATGAGAGTTCGAAAAGAGGCTCAATTTGAATTAGTTGATCGCTCATCTAAACAAATTTTGCTTGATGCTGTTCGGCAACAAGAGCACCAACTAGCGCGAATTCATGGAATCTGGGGGATCGGGCAGTTAGCCCGCAATAATGTTGGGGAAGCAGAATCACTAGTATCTTTTCTTGAAGAAAACGACCCTGAAATAAGGGCCCAAACTGCTAAAACCCTGGGTGATGTCCAATACAAAGCAGCATCTGAAGCACTAATCCCTCTTCTAAAAGATGAATCGCTTCGTGTCCAATTTTTTGCCACCGAAGCACTGGGTCGAATCCAGGAAAAAACTGCCATTCAGCCTATTGTAGATATGCTGGAAGCCAATGATGATAAGGATGTTTATTTGCGGCACGCTGGAGCAATTGCGCTTGCCCGTATTGGCGATGCGGAAGCTGTTGCCAAATTAGCAGACCATCCGTCCGAGGCTGTCCGAATTGCTGCAGTAGTCACCCTTAAAAGGTTAGAAGCCCCCGAAGTGGCACGTTTCCTGACTGATGAGAGTGAATTTGTGGTAACAAATGCTGCGCGGGCTATCAATGATGATGCGCTTATAGAAGATGCCCTTCCGGATTTAGCTCGCATGCTTGATCAACAAAAGTTTCAGAATGCACCACTCCTACGCCGTGCTATTAACGCAAGCTTGTATAATGGTACAACTGCTGATGCCGATCGGCTCGCTTCCTTTGCCACACGCGAAGAGGTCACCGATTCCCTGCGGGCAGAAGCCATTGCTACACTTTCCGTCTGGCCGAATCCTTCTGTTTTAGACCGCGTAACCGGGAGGTACCGCGGTGAAATCCATAATGATGAGCAGGATGCTATCCAAGCCATAACCTCAATTATTGAACCGTTACTTAAAGGTGAAAATGAAATGGTGAAAATCAGCCTGGTGAATGCTATTGGTTCGTTAAAAATGAATGAAGCCGCATCGGATCTGTACGCACTGATGGAAAATCCATCCTCTCCCGAAGTCAAAATTACGGTACTGAATTCGCTTCAGGAACTGGATTATCAGGATATTGACCAAGCTGTGGCAACTGCCTTGTCAGCAGATGACCAGCGCTTACGTATGACAGCCCTCAGAATGACACCCTCACTGCAAGTTTCAAATTCACAAAAAGTAACATTATTATCTTCCGTATTGAATGACGGTTCCATTATTGAACAGCAAAGTGCCATAAATGCCTTGGCCGCTATAGATTCTCAAGAGGCTGACGAAGTACTTGAAAATCAATTTGAAAAACTATTGAACGGGAACCTTCCCAGAGAAATTCACCTTGAAGTTGTTAATGCAGCAGACAGTTCCGAATCGGAGGAACTGTCCATCATGCATGAACAATATAAAAGCGCTAAGCCTGAGGACGATATTTTAGCGCAATACCAGGAAGCTCTCTATGGTGGGGATGCCGAACAGGGTGCACGTATTTTTTACAACAATAATAACGCTCAATGTATCCGATGCCATGCCGTTGGAGGAGAAGGTGGAAATGCAGGACCAGATTTGTCTACTATTGGTGATATTCTTAATCGAGAACAATTGCTTGAATCAATGGTAGATCCCGATAAGCGAATTGCTCCCGGTTTTGGTTCCGTTTCCATCACCACCGAAAATGGACAAATAATACAGGGTACTCTCGAAGAAGAGACCGATACTTATATATCCATTTATACTTCTGATGGGGAAACAATAAAAGTTGCTAAACAAGAAATAGCTGAAAAAACTGTTTCTCAGTCTTCCATGTATTCAATGGAAGGCATACTCTCGAAGAGTGAGTTAAGAGATTTAGTCGAATTTCTGAGCCAACGTACCCAACAAACTGATGATCTAAAATGATAAATAATTGCTAACTTCATAAATCCTGCTGAGATGAAAATGATCAACAAATTTAAATGGGTGAACAAAATAGTTATTTCTTTTATTGCTTCTCTTCTTATTGTGATAATGGGTTTTAAGGTCTTTGAAAAGCCAACTACTCTATCACCTCAGGAAGAATGGATTTCCCTCTTCAATGGGAAAAACCTGGATGGCTGGACGCCCAAATTTACGGGACATGAACTGGGTGTTAACTTTAAAAATACTTTCCGGGTGGAAGAGGGTCTCCTTAAGGTCTCTTATGAAAATTATGATACCTTTGATGGAAAATTCGGTCATCTTTTTTATAAACAACCCTATTCCAAATACAAAATACGGCTTGAATACCGATTTGTAGGAGAACAAATACCCGGAGCTCCGGACTGGGCCTATAAAAACAGCGGTATTAAATTTCATTGCCAGCCTCCGGAGTCTATGGAAATTGATCAGCAATCTCCGGTCTCTATAGAAGTTCAGCTCTTGGGAGGAGATGGTGAAAACAAAAGGCCAACGGCGAATATTTGCTCGATGGGCACACATATTGTTATGGATGGAGAGCTAATTACCCAGCATTGTACAGAATCAAGTTCTGAGACTTACCATGACAGTCAGTGGGTAGAGGTGGAAGCCGAGGTCCATGGCGGAGAAATTATTAAGCATTATGTAAATGGTAAAGAAGTACTCTCCTATTCAAAGCCTCAGTATGATACTAGTGATCCTAATACAGAAAAACTTATAAAAGACCCAGATAATTTATTGATTAAAGATGGATATATAGCTCTTCAGGCTGAAAGTCATCCGGTACATTTTCGTAATATTGAACTACTACCTCTTGACTAAAAACAACAATCATTGAGAGCATAAGAGTTTTCAGGATCTCTTAAAAGTACTAAAACTAACAGGAAAATATCGTGGCCTTTATATGACACTCCTATTTATTGAAAGTTTCTATCTCAAATATTTTAAGGGATTCATTATTACGTGCCACCATTATTATCTCTCTCCCATCATTTAACTTTAAATGCTTGATGGCCCTCACCTGTCCATTAATATCAAATCCACTATTCGAGCCATTCAGGTTTTTATAGGTACGTTCCTTATCCATCTTAAATACTGATCCATAGCTGGCGGCATAATTTCCTATTTCAGGTTTTACCTCACGCAGGTTCCCGCCTGAAATCAATTCGGGAACTCCATTTTTATTCAAATCGATCGCAGAAACATCGTATAAAACAGACAACTGTGCTCTAAAAGGCAGCGATTCGATAGTAAATGCTCCATCATCATCCCCCAAATTCCAACCGATTACACTATCCATTAGATAGGCCTTGCTATAATGAGCCTCATCCAATTGTTCCTTTGAAAAAAATTCACCCATGTTTTTCCCCGCAAAGGACTCATAGGTGGGAAATTTATTCTCAAGGGAAGGGATCTCCTCAATTAGATCATGGCGTAAAGCCATCGGATATTTCTGGCCGTTCTTGTACGTTGAGACAATCTGTTCAATTGAACCATTCTGATTAAAATCTCCGGTCCACATTTCTATAGGCTCTTCTTTTGAAGCCTTAAAGCGAGAGTTTAATCCATAATTGCCAGCCAGGATATCTAGGTTACCGTCTCCATCCAGATCATCAACATGAATTGACCGCCACCACCCATTTGTGGAATCTAATCCTGTATCGGTAACTTTCTTTTGGAGGTTGCCCTCCTCATTTTCAAAATATGTAAGGGGCATCCACTCCCCTACGATCATCAGGTCGGGATAGCCATTTCCACTAATATCACCCCATTCGGCATCAGTGATCATTCCCATTTCCAATAGATCGGGGCTCACCTCTTCAGTGACATCCTTAAATTGACCATTACCATCATTTTCGAGCAAATATCCACGCACCGGGTATCCAACTGCAAAAGGCCGGAGGCGAACGCCTACAAAAAGATCAGTATCTCCATCGTTATCAAAATCAGCGGGCTCTACGGTACTTGTCACTTCATAACTTAAGCCCGGCAAGGGTTGTTCCGAACGCTCAAATTGGAGGTCCCCTTTGTTGAAGTAAAGACGGTCTCTTAAGGACGAGCTACTGGAAGAATACTCATTACTGCCACTGGTTACATAAAGATCCATATTTCCGTTGCCATTCGCATCGAAAATAGCACAATCAGTATCTTCACTGGAGGCATCCTGTTCCAGCAAATCCAAGGTTATTTTTTCAAATTGACTTTGGCTGTTCTGGACAAATAAGTTACCCGCCTGTCCACGGGCTCCTCCTAGATAGAAATCATCAAGTCCGTCTCCATTGATATCTTCGACACAGAGAGCAGGTCCCTCCGTCGAACGCATATGAAAGAGCAGGCGGTCTCGTTCAAAGTCTGAATAATCATTTTCATTGTGTCTCCACTCCAGGTCAAACTCATCGGTTATATCATTTAATAGCTTTTCTCCCGGTTGTTGCTCTCCATTAATCTCCATTTGGCTATAGGTCTCGTTTGTATCCTCTTCCCTCAGCTCTAACAACTGATTTGTTTCGACATCTCTGAGCACCGTTCGTTTATCCGTTGGCCAATATACAACTAAGGAATCAAGTATCTCTGTGTCACCTAATCCCAAATGCAGTCGATGATCCACTGTAGATTGAAATCCCCGGATTGGCATCTGCTCTACAAACCAGCGTTCCCCCCTATCCCATGCAGTTACCTGAGTTCCGAATGCAAAAGTATTGGAGGACTCTCCAGTCAAAGAAATTTGAAGCCAGTTGTGATCCGGCCGAATCTTCTCAGCTGTGTTTTCATAAACAAATGCTTTACTCTCCACATTGTTGATAACTAAATCGAGGTCGCCATCATTATCCAAATCGCCATAAGCCGACCCGCTGGAAAAACCGGGAGTTTCAATTCCCCAGCTGGATGATGAATCTGCAAACTGCATATTCCCTTTATTATGAAATATATAATTAGGGACAGGATTTGACGGGATCATATCAATAAGCTTTTCAAAATCCACGTCGTTGCCTGTAACTATTTTTTTTACCATATTGCCTCTCGAAATATCGGAAATATAGTCAAGATTAGTCAGATCCTGATAAATCCCGTTCGCCACAAAGATATCTTTGCGTCCGTCGAGATCGAAGTCAGCGATATTTGCTCCCCAGCTCCAATCCGTAGCTTCTACTCCGGCCCAGCGCCCAACTTCACTGAATGTACTGTCCCCGTTATTGAGCTGTAAAGTATTACGGGTAAACTGGTGATAAAAATCATTATTCACATGTTCGCGATAGCCCTCCCAGTCATCAAAGGTAGTGTTCAGCTTCAAACGGGATTCCGGTTCCGGCAGCATATCCGTTACAAATATTTCGGGATAGCCATCCCCATTCAAATCTGCAATATCGGCTCCCATCGAAGCTGCACTTATGCTCTTTACTTGATCCTTAAGAGATTCTTTAAATGTTCCATCCCGGTTATTTATATAGAGATAATCCCGTTCAAAGAAATCGTTGGATACATAGATATCGGGCCAGCCATCCCGGTTTACATCTCCAACAGATGCTCCCAAAGCAAAACCAATTTCACTGCTGTAAATACCCGCTTGTTCGCTCACTTCGATAAACGTCCCCCCATCATTGCGAAACAGTTTATCCCCTCCCTCCTCATTGTATATTGTTCTGTCTGTTTGCTCCAGGTCAAAGCTACCAATTGCCCGGTAAGAATTGTTTATAACAAAAAGATCCAGATCACCATCTTTATCATAATCAAAGAAAGTGCCGTGAATAGACAGGCCGCTATCAGCAATTCCATACTCCTCTGCCTTTTCTGTAAAGGTCGTGTCCCCATTATTAATATAAAGTTCATTCTTTCTATCATCTCCTTCAACGATGCCGGAGTTCGTCACATAAATATCAATCAAGCCATCCCCGTTGACATCTGCCATACTTACCCCGGTTGACCATGCTCGGCTGCCTGCTATACCTGCCTTGGCCGAAACGTCTTCAAACTGCATATTTCCTCTATTGAGATAGAGCGTATTGTCTCCCATATTTGCTGTAAAAAAGATATCAAGAAGTCCATCATTATTAATATCACCAAGCGCTACTCCTCCCCCGTTGTAAAAATTTCGATAGTGATAAATATTGAAATCTGGATTAAAAGAAAGGTTATTTTCAAAATCTATATTTGTTTTTCCGGGTGGAAGTTCTTCGAAAAGAGTTGGAGTGTCTTCTTCTCCCGAGCAACTGCTGATAACAAAAAAGAATAGACTCAATAATATACAAATTGAAAAAAATCGAAAACTCATTATAAAACATCGTTTTAATTTCTCTGGCAAAGACATGTTTTCTTTTACCAACAAGGTTCTGAGGACATCCTTTTAACAAAAGTCATTTTTGCCCTTGATCCAGTTCTCGTCTAATGGGTAAATCCAAAAATTCAACTCTCACCGTCATCTCATCTTTGCGATAAATTGAAATTCTTCTATTGCCATCTACTTTAACCCACGCCTTTTTATCGATCTCGGGAAGCTTGGCTTGTATAAACCCCTTTCCATATTTTTCCCTATATAAATCAACTAATTCCACTATCAGGCTATCTGACGAGAGTTCGGGATTCCAGGGTGCCCATGCCTTAAAAGAAATTTCGACTGGCATCCTATAGATACGATCATCGTGAAAATCCGGGTAAAAGACCATTTGAGCTGGAGAAGAAAGCTCATCCAGATCATACTTCACCTGGACTCCACCTTCAACAATTTTTTTTTGATTCAAGTCCCAGCTATGCTGAAAAAATTGCTCATTTTCCATTCCAAGTTCATAACCCAGAAAAAGGCTATCGTGGCGAACTTCTTTACTTAATTCTCTTTCTACTAACTGTTCATATTCTGATTTCTGTTCGCACGAGCCTAAAATTAGCAATGGAATTACCAGATAAAATAATTTTTCCATTTCAAAATAATCAATAATCATATTTTTTAGCGAAACTTTACTCATATATCTAAAATTACTACCCTCAAAAAAAAGGCTGTAATTGTTTTACTTTAAATTATTCTCGGTCCTATTCTGTATTTTCAAAAGTACGGGTTTATCATCGCTACGGGCAATAACTATATATCGATCCCCATTGACTCCTTTTATATCCGTCATTGCCCGAATTTCCCCGGTTATTTCTAATCCACTTTTCTGAGAGCCCACTCCGACCAGGCCTTCCTCTTCGATGGTCAACATTGCTCCATAACTACTCCGGTATGGACCGGCAATAGGTTTAACTCCTTCCAAATTTCCTCCTATTAGAAGTTCTGGCATCTCATCATCATTTATATCACCGCTCCATATCCCGTACATTGGAGCTAACTGTGCCCGGGGTGGCAACGGTTCAACCCGCGCTCGATTAGGTTCATTCCATATTACGATACTGGCCAGCTCCTTAGCCTCAACTTTATAAGTCTCCGAAAGTTGTTGGTTATTGAAAATTTCCTGAATTGATTCTCCGGCATAGCTGTTATAATCTGGATATTTTTGCTTCATATCGGGCAGCCTTTCAAGAAGTTCATGACGCAGCGAAACAGGATAATCTTTTCCGTCTTTAGCACGACTCAATAATTGTGTGATCATCCCATTATCTTCAAAGTCTCCTACCCACAAACGCACCGGTTCTTCAACACTGGCCCGAAAACGGGAATTTAGGCCGTGGTTCCCTATAATAAGTTCAGGACGGCCATCGGCATTTAAATCAGCCGCATCTACCGTATTCCACCAGCCCTTATATTCCGTTAATCCCAGCTGTTCAGTTATTTCTTCAAATCCGGATTTAGTATTTCTGAATATACGTGGAGACATCCATTCTCCAACTACCACTAGATCTTTTCGGTCATCGTCATCCCAGTCGGTCCAAATGGCATCAGTCACCATCCCTAACTCTTCAAATTCAGGGATCCACTCTTGGCTTTTATCCTCAAAACCACCCTTACCATCATTAATTAATAAAAATCCCCGGGCCGGCCGACCGACGGCAAATAATTTCAGGCGTTCCCCAACAAAAAGGTCAGGATATCCATCCTCATTAACATCTTCTACAGATACTGTTGAACTGCTCACAAAATTTTGTTTACTGGGTAACAGCTGTTCTGAGGAAACAAATCCTCCCTTGCCGTCTCCCCAGTAAAGCCGATCCAATAATGCTGAAGAACCCGATGAATAGGAATTTCCGCCACTAGTCACAGATCGGAAGAG
>JBEPXF010000028.1:0-17801 GCA_041642075.1 Fodinibius sp. | reverse complement strand
AGCTGAAGAAAAAGAAGCTGAGGCAGCAGAATAAAATGACCAGTTTTAAAGCGCAAATTCTAACTCCAGAGGGATCACTCCTGGATGAAGAGGTAACTGGCGTTAAACTGCCCGGAACAATGGGCAGCTTCGAAGTTAAAACGATGCATGCTAATATCATGTCTACTCTTGAAGTAGGTGAAGTTGTGGTTCGCAAAGCTACCGGGGAGGAGCAACATTTCGCTATCACTGGTGGGTTTGTAGAGGTTGTTGATAACCACCTACATTTACTTGCTGAAGCTGCTGAACCGGTAACGGAGATTGATGTTGAACGTGCAAAAGCTGCAAAAGAACGAGCACAGGAACGTCTTTCATCGGCATCGGAAGATGACTCTATAGATAAGAAAAGGGCAAAGAAAGCTTTGGAAAGGGCCGAAAACCGTATCAACTTAGCGGTTGATGTAGGTGTATCGACACAATAAGTCAGTTAGTAATATATTTCTATATAAAAAATAGGCGATCTCTCATTAATTAATTGAGTGATCGCCTTTTTAATTTCTAGGATCTTTATTTGTTAGATCAGCTTTTTGGAATAATTCAGATCATATCTTTTTATACTGAATGTGCTGCTACCAGTCAATCCGACCAGTACCGGTATTATTACCACCGTTATTTCCAGCACCTTCCTGCGGCATTACGAATCCTGCAGGAGGTTCAAAAGCTTCATAACTCCATGGAGCATCGGGATCGGATGTAACAAGGTTCATGAATTGACCAACCATTGGAAGGGCTGTACGTGCTCCCTGTCCGGTCCTGCTGGTCTCAGGGAAACGGATAGTTCGGTCGGCACCGCCAACCCAGGCCCCCATTACAATATGCGGGGTCATTCCCACAAACCAGTTGTCAGCCGCATTCTGGGTCGTTCCGGTCTTTCCGGCAATATCTTGTCGAACATTATACCTGCTTTGCAGACGCACGCCGGTTCCATAGTAATCCTCGCCGCCCCGAATAACACCTCGCATCATATCAATCATAATATAGGCAGTTTCAGGGCTGATTGCTTCTTGCTGAAATTCCGGCTGGTATTCTTTGATAACATTCCCGGTCTTGTCTTCAATGCGGGTAATTGCAATGGGTTCAACATGTACTCCCTGATTGGCAAAAGTGGTATAGGCGCTGGTTAATTCCAACAGAGATACCTCTGCCGTTCCGAGAGCTATAGAAGGATACGTAGGTTCATCCGAGAGGTCAATGCCCATATTTTCAGCCATCTGTTTAATCTTGCGCGCGGCAGGCATTAAATCTTCAAGTTGTTTAGTATCCGGGGCCCCGGAAATCTCAGGTAAAAGTCCAACCGTTACATTGTTTAAACTCCGCGCAAGCCCCTGCCTCAGTGGTACCATATCTGGTCCTTCAGGAATGCTGGGATCTCTTGGGTCCCAAACAGTACCATTTTTTTGAACAAATTCATGAGGGTGTTTGGAAAATCTGTGATAAGGCATGTATCCATTATCAATAGCTACCGTATATACAAATGGTTTAAAAGTAGAACCGGCTTGCCGTTCGGATTGATATACGTGATCGAACTGTACATCGCCATAGTTGGATCCACCAATCCAGGTTAGGATTTCGCCCGTTTTGGGATCTATTCCAACAAAACCTGCTTCTAAGCGCATTCGAGCTCGTTTCACGGAGTCCACAAAAGCTTCGTCAGCCATTAATTTTTCCATAACCACTGAAGACTGATCCGTATCATATTTGGAAAACCCATTTTTAAAACGGTCGGTTTCTCGAATAAAACTTGGAAGGAATTGAGGATAACGCTGCCAAAAGATATCCATAAATTCTCCATTGGAGGAGGTCCATTCATCCTCAAATATCGATTGTAATGAATCGAGTTTAGTTTCAACCGCTTGTTGAGCATATTTTTGAAACCGTGAATCTATAGTGGTATAGATTGTAAGTCCATCGGTATTTAGGTTATACCCGTTTTCTTCAGCCCATCCTTCTATTTGTTGCTTGACATACTGCCCAAAATACTTACTTTCGCGTCCGGCTTGGGAGGGTGGATGATAATCCAACTCCAGGGATTGCTCCAAAAGCTGGGTATAGGCGTTATCATCAAGGAATCCTCGTTCATTGAGCAGCATTAGCACCGTATTACGACGGGCAATGGCATTATCTGGGTTTGCGCGGGGATTGTATAGATAAACTCCTTTTAAAGAACCTATAAGGGTAGCAGCTTCAGGCGCCGTAAGTTCTTTGGCGGATTTACCAAAGTGAGTATATGCGGCAGATTGAATCCCAAAAGCGCTATTCGGAAATTCAACCGTATTCAGATACATTTCTATAATTTCGCGTTTAGTGTAATTACTCTCTATTTCTATAGCTGTTATCATTTCGCGCAGCTTTCTGATAATCGAAAATTCACGCCCTATTTTTTTATAGAGATTTCGCGCCAACTGTTGGGTAATAGTAGAGCCCCCTTGTATCCGTCCGTTAATCAGATGCCATGGTACGGCGAGGGTTCGGATCATATCTATACCCCAGTGTTCAAAAAATCGGTGATCTTCGGTAGCTATTAAGGCATTGATGGCATGAGGAGAAATATCTTCATAGGGTACGTATGTACGGTTTTCGGTATAAAATCGGTTTAGAACAACGCCATCACGACTTTTAACTTCAGAAGCAATAGCGGTTTGAGGATTTTCAAGTTCGGTTACGGAAGGGAGTCCTGAAAATAGAAAAATAAGAAAACCGGTGAACACGATAACAACTATTCCACCAAAAATGGTTATCCCCTTGATGAAATTGTTTTTATTCCAATTGAAAGAGAACCAATCTTTATAATTTGAGTGACCAGAATTACCTCTTGAGGCCTTTTGCCGGCGATAGTCCGGATCGTTGAAATAACGATCCATTTCATTGTCAAAGTCTGAGTTACTCATTTTATTTTTTTACTCAAAATGGTTTAAGAGAATGTGTTTCTGGCTCCCAAGAAACGAGTTTAATGGCTGAATTATTGTAAAGGGCCAAAGTACGATGCTTATAAAAGGTACCTAAATTTATATAGCTTCCGAAGTTATATTGTTCCCGACGGGGCATATGATCGTGACCGGAAATTATTAAATCGAAATCACTTTTCCGTAATTGCTCTTTTGCCCAACCAGAAAGCAATTCTTTATGAGTTCCAGGATTATCAAGCTTTCTGTTAAAGTGGGAAAAATATTTCATTAGTGTCAGTCCAAAGGAACCATTAAATATAGCCCGATAACATTTCAGAAAAAAAGAATTACGAAGTATTCTGTGCATCAGAGGTCTCGGCAGGTTAAAATGGCCATCCGTTAAACCATCTCCATGTAAAAGCATGATTTTTTTTTGATCCAGTGAGCACTGGATGTATTCATGTGTGATTTTAAAGCCACGAGCCGCGAGATATCCATAAGTCCAGTGATCATGATTACCAGTTATATAAGGGATGGGAGCGATATTACGATTATACGTTTCAAATCGATCCAGAAGTTTATGTCCATAGGAGGGAATATAGTTTGGAAATTCCATCCAGTAGTCAAAGAGATCTCCAAGAATGAATATTTGGATGGATTCTTGTTCACAGTAATCAATTAACTGGATTAGTTCGGCCTCTATACGATGGTTCTCCGCATCTGAAAATCCTCCAAAATGTACATCCGAAAGAAACAAAACAGGTGGCTTTATAGTGGATAGATCCATCTGGCGGCCCGCTTATTTTTTTCGGCTAATGATAAACTCAACAAGATCCTCAAATGCTTGTCGGTCTTTGGACATTGGAAGCGTTTCTAATTCCGAGAGCGCCTTTGAGGCATACTCTTTCATTATTGAACGAGCATACTTGATTCCCCCTTTTTCGTGAACAAAAGAGACAATTTTATCGATATCGGATTGTTTCTTATTTCGTTTCCGCATTAGGTGCCGGGCATAAATCTTTTCTGTTAAGGAGGCATTTTCCAGGGCTTTTATAAAGGGTAGGGTTACTTTACGTTCACGAATATCATTTCGTTTGGGTTTGCCAATGTCATCCACACCATAATCAAAAAGATCGTCGCGAATTTGAAATGCAATACCTACATTCATTCCAATGGCATGCATTTTTTGATGATAATCCACATTATCTGTTGTAGAAATAGCCCCGCATTCACAGCAGGAAGCAATAAGGCTGGCTGTTTTTTCAGAGATGACTTTGAAATAGTAGTCTTCATCCATATTAAAAAGCCGGGCCGCTTTAAACTGTCGAAGTTCTCCCTCACTCATACTTTCAACGGCTTTGGAAAGTACTTTTAATAGCTTGAATTCGTCGTAATCAAGGGCGATAAGTAATCCTTTAGAGAGTAAAAAGTCGCCTAACAGTACTCCGGCTTTATTATTCCATATTTTGTTTATACTTAAAAATCCCCGACGTATATCAGCTTCATCTACTACATCATCATGAATAAGGGTCGCTGTATGCAACAGCTCAATCATGGTTGCTGCTACATGACTTCTGGTAGTAGGTTCTCCAAATAACCGGGCTGACATGAATACCAGGGTAGGGCGCAGTTCTTTACCCTTTTGGCGGAGAAGGTATTGCACAATCTTATCGAGTATAAAAACATCAGTTCGAAGGGCATCTTTATAAAAATGCCTGAACTCGGAGAGTTCATCCGCTACTGGACGAGTAATCTGGCGAAGATTTTTTTTCTTCTTCCGATTAAAGGAAGTAAGTTCTTGAAGCTGAGAGTCTATCATTTGATAAAATTAAATAGCTTTAGATACAGCGGTAAATAAAAGTTGAAATTTAATAATTATTCAGGTTTTATACTCCCATCATTTACAATACCTTTGAGCAACAAAAATATAGAAGTTGAATAGACAATTACGAAAAATTTTAGTGACAAAATGATAAAAGCTGATTACAGTCGTGCTCGGTCTTTTTTGACAGATAGTGAGTACGAAGAAAGTTATGCAAAAGCTGAGCAATCCTTCCAATTAATTAAGCAAGAAAATGGGGAAGGAGCGGAATGGCTGGGATGGCGGAAGATGCTAGCGGACCCCAACGATGCCATACTGGAAGAGTTAGACAGTTTGGCCTCTGCCATTAGATCAGAAGCAGATGTATTTGTGGTTTGTGGAATAGGAGGCTCTTATCTGGGATCTCGGGCCGTAATTGAGGCTTTATCCTCTTTCTTTGGAAGTGAAGGTCCGGAAATTCTGTTCGCGGGACACCAGCTTAGTGGTAAATATCTTGAGCAGCTTATCCAGTATTTGGAAAAGCCCAATACTGAGGGGGAATCCAAAAGCGTATATTTAAATGTGATTTCAAAATCTGGAACAACATTGGAAACGGCACTCTCATTTCGTGTTATCCGTAATTGGATGGATGATAGGTTTGAAGATGTTGACGATCGAATTATTTGCACTACTAGCGAGACAGGTGGTGCACTAAATGCCCTTATTGAAGAACATGGATATCAGAAATTTGTAATTCCTGAGGATGTCGGAGGACGTTTTTCTGTGCTTACTCCCGTAGGCCTTTTACCTATTGCTGTAGCAGGAATAGATATTCGATCCCTATTCTATGAGGCGGTATCACAGTACGAACAGCTGGAGGATGATCCACAAGAGGTTCAAAAATATGCGGCAATTAAGCACGCATTATATAAGAAAGGGACGGTTACGGATCTGTTTACGACTTTTGAGCCTCAGCTAAACGCTTTGTGCGGTTGGTTGCAACAATTGCTAGGTGAAAGCGAGGGAAAAGATGGAAAGGGAATGTTTCCCGCAAAAGCGGTGTACTCTACAGATTTACATAGCTTGGGACAGTTTGTCCAGGACGGGCCCCGTAACTTAATGGAAACTTTTATTCAGGTAGAGCAGGGAGATAATCATATTACAATTGATGAAGATAAACAAAACCATGATGGATTAAACTATTTAAGCGGTCGCTCTTTTCATGAAGTTAATACCCGGGCCCTGGAGGGGACATTGCAGGCACATTACGAAGGAGGAGTACCATGCATTGTAATAAGAATGAAAGAGTTAAATGCCCAGCATCTGGGTGAATTTATTTACTTTTTTGAACTCATGACAGCAATTTATTGCTATTGTTTGGGAGTCAACCCTTTTAATCAACCGGGTGTAGAGTTTTATAAAAAGGAAATGTATCAACTATTAGGAAAGAAGTAGTCTAATGGCAGAAAGTGAACATTATCCTATTACGGAAGAGGTATCTGACAATGAACTAAAGTTTATCTCTGTTGCAGGTAATATAGGTGCTGGAAAGTCTTCTCTGACAGGATTGCTCGCTAAGCATTTTGGCTGGGAACCATTTTACGAATCGGTAGATGATAATCCTTATTTGTCCGATTTTTATGACGATATGCGAAGATGGAGCTTCAATCTTCAGATATATTTTCTTTCCAGTCGTTTTAGACACCAAAAACAGATGCTTCAGCAGCCGGGGCGATTTGTTCAGGATCGAACGATATATGAGGATGTAGAAATATTTGCCAAAAACCTGCATGAGATGGGGTTAATGAGCGACCGGGATTTTGAAAACTATCAGGCACTGTTTACAGAAATGACCCATTATCTCCAGCCGCCGGGTCTCCTAATCTATATTCGTGCACAAGTTCCAACCTTAGTTAAGCAGATTCAGCAGCGGGGAAGGGATTATGAAAATACTATACGTATCGAATATTTAGAACGGTTAAATCGCTTATACGAGAATTGGATCGACCGTTATCCCCATGAAAAGCTAATTATTGATACCGATGATCTCGATTTTGTAAATAGTAATGAAGATTTAGGGCGAATAATCGAACTCATAGAACAGCGTTTATTTGGCTTGTTTAATTGATTGCAGGTAAAGCCAAATATTCATAACTTTGCAAGCTGTAAAAGTTATGTCAAAACTTGAATTTAACATAGTTGAGATACCCGAAGGAGAAAGTCGGCGAACTGTCGACCTGCCAGAAGAAGAATTGGATCTGGCTCCTTATGGATTTAAAGGAGGGCAGATAGATCTGAAGTTCTATCGAACCCTTCATTTTATTCGGGTGAATTTTCATGTAGATGCTGATGTGGAATTGGTGTGCGATCGTTCCCTTGAGGAGTATGTTCAGCCTATAACATCAGACTATGAAGTTCTTTTTAAAGTTGATGTACAAGAAGAAACGGAAAATGAAGACGGGGCCGTTCGCCGTTTTAACTTTTCTTCGAATACCCTCAGTATTGAGGAAGAAGTAAGAGATACAATATTACTGAATATTCCGATAAAAAAGCTGCATCCTAAGTTTATTGATGAGGATGGCGCTCCGAAAGAATTTGAAACAAAAAAGTTTGGAGATATTCCAGATGAATCTGAATCCGACAGCATTGATCCTCGTTGGGAAAAATTGAAAAAACTTAAGAATTAACAGAAACACTATTACAATAGATAATGGCACATCCAAAACGTAGACATTCCTCTTCACGAACAAATAAGCGACGTTCACATCACAGTATCGCTGAACCTACCCTTGCTGAATGCAAAAATTGTGGTGCATATCATAAGTATCATCATGTATGTACTGAATGTGGATACTACCGCGGTCGACAGGTACTGAACGTAAATAAATAATTTTATCTTAATTCGATAATCCATGGTTATTGCTGTTGATGCCGCAGGTGGGGATTTCTATCCACAGAGTCCGGTAAAAGGAGCTGTTCAGGCCGCTGAAAAGATGCCTGATCTTAATCTTATTTTAGTCGGACCTGAAGACATAATTGAAGATGAACTTTCGAACTATGATTATGATTCTAAACGCATTAAAATACAGCATGCTCCTGAGATTATTGGAATGAATGAATCGCCTGCCCAGGCAGTTAAAACGAAACAAAACTCTTCTATTGTTTCGGGATTAGGCATGCATAAAATTGGTAAATGTGATGCCTTCGTTAGTGCCGGTAATACAGGTGCTCTTTTAGCTGCATCTACTTTTTTATTAGGTAAGTTAGAAGGAGTTACTCGACCAACTATTGCTGCTATCTATCCAACCATCAAAGGATTAAGGCTAATGATGGATGTGGGAGCGAATTTGGAAGTTCGTTCGGAAATGTATGTTCAATTTGCTCAAATGGGTTCAATTTATGCTTATGAGATTATGGGCGTTGAAGATCCTAAAGTTGGCCTTCTGAATGTGGGTGAAGAAAAGAGCAAAGGAACAGAGGATTTAAAAGAAGCTTATGAAGCTCTGTCTAAGCTGCCTAACTTTGCCGGAAATATTGAAGGGCGGGATATCTTCAATGCAAAGGCAGATATATTTTTGTGTGACGGACTTATAGGAAATATCTTGCTGAAATTTGGAGAATCTATACCTGAAGCCCTAGAGACTTTCTTTAAAAAAGGTATAAAGAAATTGGATTTAGGAACTGAAGAGGGAAAAATCGTTAGACAGGTTCTTAAAAGTTCACTGGAAGAATTTAATCCGGACAGAATAGGCGGGGTACCCTTTTTAGGCGTTGATGGTCTTAGTATGGTGGGACATGGAAGTAGTAGACCCCGTGCAATGAAAAATATGATATTGAGTGCTGCTAAATGTCTCAAGCACAATATCAATGAAAAAATTGTAGCATCTCTTAATTAAATAAACCCCTTACATGGCGGAAAGAAAACTGGCAGGAATCACATCTGTAGGTCATTATTTGCCTGAATATAGGTTGACCAATAGTGACCTTGAAGAAATGGTAGATACAAATGATGAATGGATTCGTACCCGTACGGGTATTAGAGAACGCAGGATCCTGAAAGATGAAGATAAAGCTACCGCATTTATGGGGGCAAAAGCTGCAGAAGAAGCTATAGAACGGCGTGGTATTGATGCAGATGAAATAGATGTAATCATCGTTGCAACGGTGACTCCCGACTATCTCTTTCCTGCAACGGCCTGTTTAATTCAGGAAAAAATAGGGGCGGGTAATGCCTATGGGTTTGATCTTTCAGCTGCTTGTTCCGGATTCTTATTCGCCCTTTCGAACGGGGCAAATATGATTGAGTCGGGTAGAGCGGAGAAAGTACTTGTTATCGGGGCCGATAAGATGAGTTCTATCGTAGACTATACCGACCGTTCAACCTGTATTTTATTTGGAGATGGGGCTGGAGCTGTTTTATTGGAATCTGCGGAGGATGGAACTGGCATTATTGATTATATACACCACACCGAGGGAGATACCAATGGAACTCTTTATCAGCCTGCAGGGGGGAGTTTAAACCCGGCTTCCCAGGATACAGTAGCAGAGCGACTCCATTATGCAAAACAAGATGGACGTACGGTATTTAAAAAGGCTACGGTAGGTATGGCTGACGTATCGGCTGAGATAATGGCAAAAAACGATCTTACATCCGCTGATATAGCATGGCTGGTACCCCATCAGGCGAATTTGAGAATTATTGATGCAACAGCTAACCGTATGGGACTTGATAGCGAGAAAGTAATGGTGAATATTGATAAGTATGGAAATACGACCGCTGCGACTATTCCATTGTGTTTGTATGATTGGAAGAATCAACTAAATCATGGAGATAATCTGGTCCTTGCAGCCTTTGGTGGTGGCTATACATGGGGATCAATTTATATGAAATGGGGGGAACAATAATGAGTACTGCTTATATTTTTCCAGGACAAGGTTCACAATCTGTTGGTATGGGGCAAACCCACTATCAGCAAAATGAGCAATTTGCTCATTACTTAGATCAAGCAAATGAAGTATTAGGTTTTGATCTTAAAACTATTATGTTTGAGGGACCTGCAGATAAACTCAAGCAAACGGAATTCACACAACCAGCTATTTTCTTGCACTCCATAGCCCTGTATAATACATTAGATGCTAGTCCTGATATGGTTGCGGGACATAGTCTTGGCGAATTTTCTGCCTTGGTTGCATGTGGAGCGGTAACATTTGAGGAGGCCCTGCGAATTGTTCGCAGACGGGGTGAGCTTATGCAGCAGGCGGGAGAAGAAAACCCGGGTACAATGGCCGCTGTTATTGGCATGGATGATGAAGTTGTAGAAGAAATTTGTGAGCAAGCTGCAAAGCAATCGGGAAAGGAGGTAATAGCAGCAAACTATAATTGTCCCGGACAAATTGTAATTTCAGGTGATGTAGAGGCTGTTAAAAAGGCCGTAGAATTGTTGAAGGGAGAAGGCTGCAGGCTAGCCAAAATATTGCCGGTAAGTGGAGCCTTTCATTCTTCGCTGATGCAGCCGGCTTATGACGGATTAAAAGAAAGCTTGGAAAAGTTATCTATAAATAAGCCAACATGTCCTATTTATAGTAACTATACGGCAGAACCCACTACTGACCCCGAAGATATCAGATCTAACGTACTTAATCAGCTGCTTAATCCTGTATTATGGACCCAAAGTTTAGTGAATATGCATGAAAATGGTGCTGACTCTTTTGTAGAAGTGGGACCTGGAAATGTGCTACAGGGATTAGTGAAGCGTACATTGGACAATGTAGAAATAAATGGTCATCAATAAATAAGAGCTTATGAGTTTAACATTAGAAGGAAAAACAGCCTTGGTTACCGGAGGCAGTCGAGGAATTGGACGTGCTATTGCACTTATACTTGCCGATTTAGGCGCAGATGTGGCTATTACATTTGCACATTCTGTTGATGCAGCTAGCGAAGTAAAAAAAGAAATTGAATCGAAAGGACATCGATCTAAGGCCTTACAAGCTGATGCCGTTAGCTTGGAGAAAGCAGGAGAAGTTATAGATGAGATAACTTCGGATTGGGATAAGTTAGATATTTTGGTGAACAATGCCGGTATTACCCGTGATAATTTGATTCTGCGAATGAGTGAGGAACAATGGGACCAGGTTATTGATACCAATTTAAAAAGTATTTTTAACTACAGTAAAGCTGCAGCTAAACCGATGATGCGCAATCGTGGAGGGTCCATTATTAATATTAGTTCGGTCGTGGGACTAAGTGGAAATGCTGGTCAAAGTAACTATGCAGCATCAAAAGCAGGAATTATAGGTTTTACAAAATCTTATGCTAAAGAACTGGCATCCCGTGGTATCCGTGCGAATGTTGTTGCACCGGGTTATATTACTACTGAGATGACCGATGAACTGGATGATAATCTACTTGAAGCAATTAAAGATGATACCCCTCTGGGGCGTCCCGGTGATGCCGATGAAGTAGCACAGACGGTAGCATTTTTAGCTTCAGACCTAAGTTCGTACATTACCGGGGAAATTATTCGGGTAGATGGTGGTATGGCTATGTAAATAATTAAGATAGCTGTACAGAAAGTGTATTTTTAATAATTTAAATTGTATTTTCTGCCCATGCTTTAGTTAAGCAGGTAGATTTGAATTATATCATAAACATAAATTTAAGCTAAATAATAGTCATTATGTCACAAGATGTTGAGTCAAAAGTAAAAGCCATTATCGTTGATAAATTAGGCGTTGACGAAGAAGAAGTAACGCACGAAGCTAATTTTACGAACGATCTTGGTGCGGATTCTTTAGATACCGTGGAGCTTATTATGGAATTCGAAAAAGAATTCGATATCAGCATTCCTGATGAAGATGCCGAAAATATTGCAACAGTAGGTAATGCTATTGAGTACTTGCAAGAAAAAGTATAGCAATATACTTCATTTATAAATCTTACACGCTAAGCTGTTAGCATGTCCAAAAGAAGAGTAGTCATTACCGGAATCGGTGCCCTTACCCCTGTAGGTAAGACGGCACCGGATTTCTGGAACGGATTAATTTCCGGAAAGAGTGGGGCTCAACCCATAGAACATTTTGATACCGAAGACTTTACAACCAAGTTTGCAGCCCAAATCGAGGATTATAACGAGGAGGACTATTTTGATCGCAAAGAAGCCCGGCGTTTAGACAAAGTTTGTCAATACGCACTTATTGCTGCTGAGGAGGCGATTCAGGATACCGGCTTGGATCTCGAAGAGATCGATAAAGATCGGGTGGCTGTGATTGTTGGAACAGGTATTGGAGGTATGATCACTTTTTATGATCAATCAATCTCTTTCCATGAACATGGACCGCGAGGAGTTTCTCCTTTCTTTATTCCTATGCTAATACCCGACATGGTTGCGGGACAGATTTCTATCAAATATGGCTTTAAAGGGCCAAACTTCTGTGCTGTTTCTGCCTGTGCAACGGGTTCCCATAATATTGGCTTAGCGTACGATTCTATAAAGAGTGGCCAATGTGATATGGCAATTTCGGGTGGTTCGGAAGCCCCCGTATCCCGGATTGGAGTTGCAGGATTTACTTCCATGCGAGCAATGTCCAGCAGGAATGACGATCCAAAAGGGGCCTCGCGTCCGTTTGACAAGGACAGAGATGGTTTTGTATTGGGCGAAGGGTCTGGAATCATGTTCTTAGAAGAATATAAACACGCTAAGGAACGTGGTGCCCAAATATATGGCGAGCTTGTTGGATACGGATTTTCAGCCGATGCCCATCATATTACTGCACCAGATCCAGATGGAGAAGGGGTTATTCTTGCTATTAACAGGGCTTTGGACTCAGCTGGAATAGAACCGGAAGATGTAGATCATATCAATATGCATGGCACCTCAACACCCTTGGGTGACATTGCCGAGACAAATTCTATTAAAAAAGTGTTTGGGGATCATGCTTATAAGATCAATCATAATTCAACAAAATCGATGACAGGCCATGCACTCGGCGCCGCAGGTGCTTTGGAGGCCTTGGCAACAATGCTGTCAACGTATCATGGTATGATTCCACCAACTATTAATCTTGAAACACCCGATCCGGAGTGTGACCTGAACTATACGCCTAATGAAGCCGTTGCTCGCGATGTAGATTATGCCTTAAATAATGCTTTTGGATTCGGAGGCCATAATACTACTCTTGTATTTAAAAAATTTGAAGAATAAGCATGTTCGAAAAGCTTAGGGCTCTTTTTCAATCAGAAGAACCACTATCCCCTGAGCACAAAAAAAGAGTGGACAAACTTCAGGAGATAACTGAAGTTCCCGTTGAAAATTCCCATATATATATTCGAGCATTACGCCATCGGTCTACTTTGGCGGATGATAATTATAGTCCCACTGACTCGTACGAACGATTGGAATTTCTAGGAGATGCTGTTCTGGATCTTATCGTAACCGAGATTATTTTTGATCTTTTTCCTGAAGAAGAGGAGGGATTTCTCACAAAATTGAGAGCTAAGTTAGTTAAGGGAGATACGCTGGCTGAATTTGCCCGTGAGCTGGACTTAAACGAGCTGTTACTACTGGCAGATCGGGCACACGGACAAGGAATAGAAGATTCTAAAAGTGTCCTCTCAGATGTATTTGAAGCGCTTGTTGGCGCGCTCTATCTGGATGCTGGATATAGACCGGCATCACAATTTGTTCGTAAAGTAATCAAACGATATATCAATTTTGATACGATTATTAATACCTTAGATAATTATAAAAGTTTGCTGTTGGAATTCGCCCAGGCAAATAGGATGGACATTCCCACCTACCGAGTAATAGAAGAAAAGGGCCCCGGTCACGATAAAACGTTTAAGATTGAGGTCTTTGTAGATAGCCAACCGATATCTACAGGTATTGGAAAGAGTAAAAAGAAGGCAGAACAACAGGCCGCTCGAAAGGCGTTACAGATCCTGAAAAAGTAAAACACAATCCTACTCAATGTTCTGTAAGCGCTACTTTTTTACACTAATTATTAGAAAGGTATAATATTGTTTTTTCCCAAAAAAAATAGATATTGAATTACTATCTTCTAAATAAGAAATAGAGACGGAGAGATTCAGATTTCAAAAAGCTTAACCATTTGTAAATATCATTGGGGAATTTAGTATGGCAAGTTATGATTTTAATCAAAATAATGGGAGCTCTTCTAATGGCACTTCATTTAAAGGGGGCACTCCACAGAAGACAAATATAGCTCAACAAGAACTGATCGATTTTAAACGATTGTTTTCATTAATCAGAAGATATAAATGGATCTTCTTGTTGTGTTTAATTGTATTTATTTCAGGTACCTATGCATTGGTGAACCACTATCTATCACCGATATATAAGAGTAGTGCCACCGTATTGATTGAAAATAATGAAAGTGCTTTGCCAGGTTCTGATAATGAAATAGGACAAATTGTTTCTACTTCCTTTAGTCTTGGAGGAGGGGGGAATGCGGTTCAAAATGCGATTTACTTATTTGAGTCTCAGGAGCTTGCCAATAGAGTAGCAGAAAAAATGATTCAGCTTGATGAGCAACCGGATGGACAAAAATACCCAATTCTATGGACTGATTATCCCGAAGATTCAACTATGGTATCACCGTCTACAGTGGCGAGTAGAGTTCGCGGTGGTTTAACTATAGAACCCTTAGAGCAAGGATCAGCACTTCTTACGATTTCTTATGAAAGCTATTCTCCGTATGAGACTGCCCGAGTCGTTAATTTTACAGTAAACGAGTATCAGAATCTTTCATTAGCAAAGAAAAAAAGATCGGCAAGTAATGCGCATGAGTTTCTTTCAGAGAAAAAAGAAGAATTAAAAGAAGAATTAGATCAATCAGAACAGCAGCTTAGCCAATTTACTGGTAATGAGGATTTAGTTGCCCTGGAATCTCAGGCAAATAATGCGGTAAACTCATTATCAGAGCTGCAGGCTGAGCGGCAGTCTGTACAAATTCAGCTAGAGTCTACTAATGCTGCCATTGAAAATTTTGAAAATCAGTTAGAATCTATTAAACCAGGTCTATCAGATCAATATTCAAAGGCAATTGGTCCACAAATTGCCAGTTACCAGGAACAATTAGCACAATTAACTACTCGCAGATTTATACTTTTATCTAATAATCCACAGCTTAAAGAAAATCCTGAATCTGAGCCAGAAGTAAGAAGATTAAATAGTCAAATTGAAGAATTACGAACAGAAATTGATTCTTTAAGTGCAGAGATGTTAGGAGAAGATGGCAAATATATTGGATTTATTGGAGAAAATAGTGGTAATATGGCTCAGGAACTTGGTAATATACAAAAGCAGCTTTCTGATCTTCGTATGCAGAAAAATCAATACGAGGCACAGATTTCGGTATTAGATCAGCGGATCAATCAATCTCGGGGTTTCTTGGATCGTGTACCAGACAATAGAGTACGGATGGCCAGACTTGAGCGAACTGTTGAAATGAATCGGGAGCTTTTTACCTCTATTTCTCAGCAAGAAGCAGAAGTGGGACTTTGGGAACAAACGCAAAGCAGCAATGCAACAATTTATGACCATGCTACAGTAAATATGAATCCGGTTAAACCACAAAAACCTTTATGGTTTATAGGTAGTATAATCTTAGGATTTTTATTACCGCTGGGGATTATAATGACTAAAGATCATTTCACTTCGGTTATAAATAGTTCTGAGAGATTAAGATCCTATCCATATCCGTTATTATCGGTAATTTATCATTATTCCCTGTTAGAGAGTCGAGGTTGGAACTTTAGTAAAAATAAAGGGAGCATGAAAAGTATATCCCAGGATTTGGTCATGTACCACGATACAACTTCACCCATAGCTGAGTCTTACCGCCGCATGGTTGGAAACTTACTTTATGGGAATCCCGACCAAGTACCGCAATCTTTATTGATTACCAGTAGTGGAGCCGGAGAGGGTAAAACTAACCTAACGGCTAATTTGGGATGGGCTTTGGCTGAGATTGGAAAAAAAGTTCTGATTATTGATTGTGATTTCCGTCGTCCTAATTCTCACAAGATCTTTAATTTGTCTGTTAGTCCGGGATTAACAGAATTAGTCTATGATGAAGCTACCGTAGAAAAAGCAGTAAGGTCTACAAAAATGTCTGATTTATTTGTTTTGCCGGCCGGAAAGAAACCTATTCAACCTGCAAAATTAACCTCAAGCAGTAAATTCAAAAAACTTGTTGAAGACCTAAAAGGGGAATACGATATCGTGTTATTTGATACACCTCCTTATGGAATCGTTTCTGATATAACTCCGATTATTGGCATGAGTGATCAAATTATTGTTGCGGCTAAGTTTAATGAAACCAAAGATCTGGTTCTTAGAAATACGTTGGAAGACTTAAACAGGGGCTATGATGAGAATAATATTGGTCTTGTTTTAACCATGTATAGGCCAAAGAAAAGCAGCGATAGCTACGAGACAAAGGGTTTATATCAGTACAAGTATCAGGAGTATTACGACTATGCTCAGAAGGTGTAAATAAAGTTTGAGCAGTAAGAAAAGTTAAATTATAGAACTTACGTTTAAAAGATAAAATATTAAAAGTATGAAACATTCTATCTATTTTTTGGCGATTATTGCTTTGTCCTTTAGCATTTCATGTAGCTTGCTGAATAAGGATGAAGAGGAAGAAGAACTCACGACATCACTTGAAAAAATTGATAATGTAAGTCTTATTTCTGAGGCAGAGAACTCTACTATCGTCGTAAATAAAGATGATCACACATATTTCGACATTACTTTCAGTAATATTAAAACTAATGACGTAATTGAAAATGGGAGCAGAGAAGGATGGTGTCTAGATTGGCAGACTCCCATTAATTCTGAAGGAGGTACATATCATAACATTGAACTCTATTCCACATTTCGTGTTGAACAATGGAAATCGGTTAATTATCTGCTAAATATTAAAGATGATTTATTAGATAGTGATTCTCAAATTACCTACCGCGAAATCCAGTTGGCGATTTGGTCTCTTCGTTTTAACCCAGAGTTTGATTTGGATGAAATAGCTGTTGAAGATCTTCCGGATAGGATGTTAACTGAAGAGGGGGAGGCTAATTTTAGCTACCAAAAAGTTGAGGATATCTTGAGTATTGTGGAATCAGAGTATCAAGATTTTGAATTTTCATCAGGTACAAAATTTGCTGTAATTGCAGCAACTCCCTCTGATGTACAAACAATATTTACAGTTGTAGAGTAATTATTTTCAGTTATTTCGACGGGGTCCTTCATAATTCACTCAGTCATAAGTAGAGAACTGGGCTTTATTTGATGGTTCTGAATGTACTTATTCGGGGTTACATCTCCTAGTGAGCTATGCGGTCGGAAGGAGTTATATTCAGTCCTCCAAGCCTCAATCTTTTGGCGAGCATCTTCCAAGGATAAAACCAATGTTGGTTAAAAATTCGTCGTGGAAGCTCCCATTGAAATACTCAATATACGGGTCGTGGTAGGTTTTCCCGGCCTGCAGCAGTACCAGGGTCACCCCGTTGTCATAGGCACACTGATTCAGTGCTTTGGAGATAAACTCGCTGTCATTATCGACTTGAATCCGCATGGGTGACTTCCCGATCAGATGGGAAATCTGCTCCATAATCCCGTTACATCCTTGCCTTTGATCGAGGCGTTGACATGAATGGCCAGACATTTCCGACTAAAATTATCCACTACAGTTAAGGCTCGCAGTCGACGTCCGTCAAAGAGCTGATCGGCCACAAAATCCATACTCCATAGTTGGTGCAGCCCGCTCAGCTCCGGGCGATCCAGACGATGAGCCGCGGCCCGGCCTCATAGCTTTTTTTTGAGTACCTCCCCCGACATATGCTTATCGAGCGATAGGTCGGCGACCAGCTTCTTCAGGCGCGCGTTCTCCTCCTCAAGCTGACGCAGGCGGCGCAGCTCAGAGGGGCCCAGCCCGCCAAACTTTTTCTTCCAGTTGTAAAAGGTTGCCTCGCTGATGCCCATCTTACGGCAGACCTCCCCAACGCGGGTTCCGGTCTCGGCCTGGTGGAGAGCAAAGACAATCTGAGATTC
>JBEPXF010000027.1:0-17911 GCA_041642075.1 Fodinibius sp. | reverse complement strand
GCTTCTTGTAAAATTTGTTTCCAACAGAAAAAAGGAGAGACGCTTGCTCAATTTTTCTAATTAAAACTTTGGCTGTATTCTATTGGCGGCACCCAGGCGTTTTGTACAGCCTTTTCAAGTTCGGGCATTACGTTTCCAGTGAATTCATTCAAGTTTTGTGTAAATTCCCGGAGCTCTTCTTTGCCGGTCTCAATGGTATTTTGATGCATCTCGTAGTACCAAAGGTTATGCGAAGTGATTTGTAACCAATAAAGAAGCTAGAACGGGGGGCAGTTCATGAATCTACTACGGGAATAGCTGCAAGTTTATGCGCTGAAATTCTTTAGTGGTTTGACCTTCGATCCTGTTTACGATGTTACCGGTTCCATTTTTTTATTGTAACTATAACTTTGGTTTTTTCTCCCCACATTTCGAATTCGAGTTCCTCCCAACCGAGAAATGGTATGTCCTCATCTTTATCTAGTTCATCTTCTGTTTCTTTGCATTTGGATCTAGTAGTTTACAAATAATAATGATGTTTTATCGAATACTATGATTCTTCTCTTTTGATAATCATAATGGTTATATCATCACTTTGTGCAGCCTTACCTGAGTGGTTTTTAATTTCCTCTAAGATCGTTTGTATAATTTTCTGAGGAGTTTTTTTTCGATTTTTGCGTATTAATTCAATTGTACGATCTAGTCCAAATTGCTCATCCCGGGAATTCATAGCTTCCGTGATGCCGTCTGTAAAAAGAATAAGAAGATCCTTAGGTTCAAGAGAAATCCATTCTTTAGAATATTGGGCATCTTCCATCACGCCCAAAAGTAAACCGGTGGCATGCAGGAATTCAGGTTCATTATCTTTTCGAAACAGGAGGGGGGCGTCATGTCCGCCGTTGGCATATTGGAGTTGAGCTTTTTCCGGATCCAGAATTCCATAAAAAAAGGTAGCAAACTTGGTCGATTCCGTACTTCTATATAGCAGTTTATTTGTTCCGGCAAGACATTTTTCGCAATCCTCAAAAATTGATCCCTGGCTTCGAAAGGTAGCTTGCAGATTGGCCATCAACATAGCGGCTGGCATACCCTTACCGGTGATATCGCCCACACAGAATCCGACTTTATGACCTGAGAGAGATAGGAAATCGTAATAATCTCCTCCCACTAATTTGGCAGGAATGGTAATAGCAGCAATCTGAAAGCCTGGGAGATCAGGCAATTGTTTGGGAAGCAAGTTAAGTTGTATTTCACGGGCCATCTTCATTTCTTCCTGAAGGCTGAAAAGGGCTTTTTCTTCTTCATAAAGTCGGGCATTTTCAATCACTTGGGCCGATTGGGAGGTAATAATTGAAAGAAGTCTGCGATCTTCGGTGGAGAAAGGTTGTCTATTTTTTTTATTGAAGACTGCTAGATAGCCAATGAGGTTACCTTTGGCCATCAGCGGAACACAGAGGATAGAACGGAAAGAGTATGAAATACGATCGAGGAATTTAAACCGTTCATCTTCGCGTATATCATTGCTAATGAGCGTGGTTTTATTTTTTATCATCCATCCAGTTAATCTGTTATCCAGCTTATTAGGCACTTTATCGACTGATGAGTCCTGTCTCCGAATCATAGTATGGAATTGGTCATCAATCGAATTTTGTTCCAAAAGACTGATCGTTCCTTCTTCAACTCCAAGATGCTTAATACATTGAGATATGATTTTGTCTATAATCTCATCAACTGGTTGAATTGATGAAATGGTGGTAGCAATATCGTTGAGTACTTTTAATTCATTTACAGCTAACTGCAACTGCTTATTTTCTGAGGTTAAATCATTTATATTAGGCATCTCCACTTTCTCCTTTTTGTTGAAGCAATCGAATGTTAGCCAATTTCGACTACGAGATTTTAAGATCTTCTATTAACTTATCTATAAATAATTGATTTTTTTGTATTTAATATCAGAAAAAAGTGATAAGTTGATTTAAATAGAGGGGTTTATAGTGAAGGGGTTCACTTCAATCCATGAAAAAATATACTTCGTATCTGCATTATGAAATCGTTGAAAAGCTTGGTGAAGGTGGTATGGGGCGCGTTTACCTTGCACAAGATACCAAACTGAAACGTAGTGTAGCTTTAAAATTTTTGCCGAGACATATTTCACAGGATCCTACTGAACGAAAACGTTTTGAGCAGGAAGCACAGGCTGCTGCCTTGCTAAACCATTCGAATATTGCCCAAGTCTATGCTATTGAGGAATTCGATGATGAAGTTTTTATCGTTATAGAATACGTGGAAGGAAAAGAATTGAAGGAATTAATTGAAGAAGGGATAGCATCAGAACAAAAAGTCTCGATTGCTACACAAATTGCCCAAGGATTGAAAGTGGCACACGATTCGGGCGTCATACATCGGGATATCAAAAGCCGAAATATCATGGTCGATCGGGGAAGAAAGGTAAAGATTATGGATTTTGGTCTTGCTCGAGTACAAGGGACCGAACATATTACAAAAACCGGGACCACATTAGGCACAACTGCATATATGGCTCCTGAACAGCTGGCTGGACAAGAAATTGGTAAACAGGCCGACATTTGGTCATATGGGGTGGTTTTATATGAGTTTTTTTCAGGGCAATTACCGTTTCAGGGGCTATATGAACCAGCTGTGATGTATGCAATAGTTGAAGAGGAACCCCTACCTATTACTGAAATAAATCCGAATATTCCGGAATGGATTAGAGGTGTAATTGAAAAATGCCTTAAGAAAGATCCGGAACAGCGATACCAGGACTTTAGCGAAATATTGGAAGACCTATCAGATAGGCAGCTTTTGGATACCGATACTTCAGAAAGAGAGAAAGCTGTCCATGGAAGCCGATTATTTACATTAACTCATTTATATGTAGCATTGCCGGCAGTAATAATCTTAGCCATAGGTTATTTTCTACTAAATAATACTAAAAATTGGTTTGATGATAAGGTTCCGGATAAAAAGTTTTTGGCTGTACTTCCGGTCGAGAATATCGGTAATAATCCTGACCTGCAGGCAATATGTGACGGTTTAGGTGAGATATTTTCATACCGGCTATCTGAACTGGAAAAGTACGAAGATTTATATTGGGTAGCACCGGCCGGAGAAATGCGAAGAGAAAAAATTCTTACTGCCTCCCAGGCAAATCGTTTATTTGGGGTTAATCTGGCAATATTGTCGAGTATACAATCAGTGAATGATTCAACGCGACTTATCTTGGAATTGGTAGACGCTGATAATATTCGCAGACTCGAAACAGCGCAGGTGACCATTGCGTCACAAAATCTGGCTTCTCTGGAGTTTTATGGTATAAAAGCTATGCTTAAGATGTTACAGATAAAAGTGGATTCACAAATAGAAAAGACTCTGGAGCAGGGGATACCTACAGAAAAGGAAGCCTATGAATACTATTTAAAGGCATTGGCAAATCTGCAGGCATATTCTAGTCCCGATAGTCTTGAAAACGCAATTCTTTATTTTGAAAAATCTATTGAGCTTGAACCTGGATCTGCATTAAGTCATGCGGGGTTGGGCGAATCGTATTGGCGGAAATATGAAAAAACGAAGGATATAGAATTGGTTAAAAAAGCTGAATCGGCGTTAAGTAGGGCCTTAGATTTAAACAAAGAACTTGCCCCAGTTCAAACGCTTTTGGGACTGCTTAAATCAGGTACAGGTCAGCAAAAACAAGCATTAGTACACTTTAAAAAGGCCATAGAGATTGATCCCAAATATAGTCCGGCCTATCGTGGATTGGCTAAAGTTCATAATTACCAAGATCAAAAAGAGAAGGCTGTTAGTACATATCAGCTTGCGATTAATTTAAAACCTCATTATTGGGAGGGGTACAAGGATCTCGGCATACATTACTTTACAAACGGCAATCTCGAATTGGCTATTGAACAGTTCCAGAAAGTAGTGGAAGTGACTCCAAGGAGTAGCAACGCTTATTCCAATCTGGGGGCTGTATATTATTATAAGGGGGCGGTGAAAGAAGCCCGCCAAATGTTTGAAAAATCATTGGCCTTGGGGAAAAATCCATCTGCCGCAAACAATTTAGCAAGTATCTATTATCAGGAGGGAAGATATGCAGATGCGGTTAACATGTATCGAATTGCTTTGGAAGCCTCTCCGGATGGTTACGTATATTGGGCAAATTTAGGATCAGCATATACCCTAAATGGCGAGTTGTATGAGGCAAGGAAGGCATATTTGCAGGCCATAGAAAGAGCACATAAGGTACTGGAAATCAATCCGAATGACGCAGAGGTGATGGCAGATCTGGGCGCATACTATTCGGATGTTGATAATTCAGTGAGCGCTTTACAATATCTCCATAAATCATTAGAACTGGATCCGGATAATATTTTGGTTCAACAGCGAGCTGTTTTTACATATGAAAATCTGGGAATGCGCCAAGAAGCTCTTAGCTGGATTAATTCTTCAATAATAGCAGATCTGGAAACACAGCCTGAGCTTCAGAAACTTACGAAAGATCCAAGATTTAAAGAATTAAAGGCTAAAATGAATAATAGTACAAGAAAACAACAATAAGTTGATCCTAAGAATGAATGGGACAACTAAACCTATGAAAACAAACGTATCATGATAAAGAACACAATTTATACTCTATTTCTGGGTGGATTTTTTTTAATATCTGCAGGATTACTGATCAATAGCTCTGTGAATGAAAATATTCTCAAAACAATCAATGTGAAAATAGAAAAGGACAACACCAGTGATATATGGAGGGTTCGAGATAATGAAGGAAATAACAGGGGAACGTTAAGGGTGAATAAAAAAGACAAGATTAACTGGCAGGCCATGGGCTCTGATATGATCTTTACATTTTCAAAAGATGTAGATAGATATTTCGATTACAGTGACGAGATGTTTGAAGACGGCAAAAGCCAGGAGATTTCAAAGAACAATAAATTGAGAGTAACTTTGAAGGATAACGCCCCAAAAGATACGCTGGTTTATGAAGTGTATGTCGTTGAAGCCGATACCTTTGTCATCGGTGATTCTCCACCAAAATTAGTCATTAATTAATCGCAACTCTTTGAGCAGGGGGAGCATAAGCTAAATGTAAAGAGCTGGTTATTCAGCTATCATCTCCGGTTTTTCCATGACTACATAGATATCTCTTCCCGACTTATTCTCGGAACTGACTAATTTGAAACCAGCCTGTTGTAGTTCACTGACAACCGTTTCGGCGGTAACCCCATGCTGATCGTTTGAGTCCCTGCCCGAAGGTTCGGCTTCGTTGCCGCGCGGCTCAAAGTCGATGACTGCAAGACGCCCCCTTGGTTTTAGCGATTTCCAAAGACTTTGATTCATTGAGGCGGGATCTTCAAAATGATGGTAAACCCTGCGCAAATACAAGGCATCACAGCATTCTTCAGGCAGGTTTGTCTGTGCTGGATCTCCTTCCATAACGGTTACATTATTTAAATCTGATCCGTCTATAACACTGCGTAAATCTTGTATTTTCTCTGATCCCAGTTCCGTACTGTAAACATGTCCGTCCGGACCAACATGCTTGGCTATTTCTATAGTCTCATCACCATCGCCCGCACCGATGTCGGCCACCACGGAGCCCTCCTTTAATTCAAGTACCTCGATTAGCCAGCTAGTATCCTCATTATTACCTGGTAATTGGGCACAGGCCACAGGATTCGAGAGTACAATGGTTGTTACAGCTATCAATAAACATTTCAGCTTTTTTATGGCACTATTCGATAGCAGGATATTTTCTTCTGATCGTCTCATAACGCAACTGTTAGGTTGAATATTAGAGTCCTCATGCTCTGGTTTAGTGTGCGAAATTATATCATTAAATTCAATTGGGTATTGTTTTCACTCTGGATACTCAGGTTAGAAACTCACTAACTTCCAAATACAATGATATGCCAACTTTTACTATATTTAGCAACTTCGGCTAATCCCTTCTTCAAACCAGTCCATTTTTTTCTTATCTTTGGCAACTTATGTATAAGAGTGCTGATACATTGTCAACAAGGATCAGTTCAGTAATAATATAGAGTAATAGTGTTATTGTTTTATTACATAGCTGTAGAACAGCGCTTTTAATTATTACCCAGAATTATAATTAAGTTTTAACCAAACGTTTGAATGAGTTCGTATAGTCCCGAAAAAATTGAAACCAAATGGCAGCAGTATTGGCATGAGAACAAAACGTTCAAAACGCCGGAGGACCATGATAAGCCCAAATATTACGTGCTGGATATGTTTCCCTATCCCAGTGGTTCGGGCCTTCATGTAGGACATCCGGAGGGCTATACCGCAACCGATATCCTTGCCCGCTATAAGCGGATGAAAGGTTTCAATGTATTGCATCCTATTGGGTGGGATGCTTTTGGACTACCCGCCGAGCAGTATGCCGTTAAGACGGGAACGCATCCACGGGATACTACGCAAAAGAATATTAATCGATTCCGCGAGCAGTTACAATCTCTGGGTTTTAGTTATGACTGGGACCGTGAAGTGAATACGACAGATCCCGACTACTATAAGTGGACACAGTGGATTTTTCTGAAACTTTATGAAAAAGGACTGGCCTATGAAGACGATGTGCCCGTAAATTGGTGTCCGGAGCTGGGTACCGTTTTGGCAAATGAAGAAGTAATTGATGGAAAGAGCGAAGTAGGAGGCTTTCCTGTTGTAAAAAAGCCTATGCGTCAGTGGGTGCTGAAAATTACCGAATATGCTGATCGTCTACTCGAGGGACTTGATGATCTTGATTGGCCGAAATCTACCAAAGAGATGCAGCGCAACTGGATTGGAAAATCCATTGGGGCCGAAATTGATTTCGAGATTGCCGATTATGATGAATCTCTGCGCGTTTTTACTACCCGTCCCGATACTATTTTTGGAGCTACTTATATGGTGTTGGCGCCGGAACATGATCTGGTTGATACTATCACTGAAGAAGAGCAAAAGGAAGCGGTAGAAGCTTATCGCGAGGAAGCAGCGCGGAAATCAGATCTTGAGCGTACTGAGCTGAGTGATGAGAAAACCGGAGTATTTACCGGGGCTTATGCTGTAAATCCAGTTAATGAAGAAGAAATTCCAATTTGGGTAGCCGACTATGTATTGGCTACCTACGGGACGGGTGCTATTATGGCCGTACCTGGACAGGATGAGCGTGATTGGGAATTTGCAGAAAAGTTTGATTTGCCAATTATTCGTACGGTGCAGCCACCCGAAGAATTTGACGGTAAAGCATATACCGGGGAAGGTAAGACCATCAATAGTGATTTTCTCAATGGACTGGATGTACCAGAGGCTAAAAAGAAAATTATTGAATGGCTGGAAGAACATAACGCCGGAACTAAAGCAGTAAACTATAAGCTGCGGGACTGGCTCTTTTCTCGTCAACGGTATTGGGGCGAACCGTTTCCCATTATCCACGTAGATGGGGAGCCCAAGCCCGTTTCGAAGGACGGGCTTCCGGTTACGCTTCCGGAAATGGATGACTTTGAACCTACCGATGATGGGAATCCACCTCTGGCTAAAGCCGAGGACTGGGTTAATACCACCGATCCTGAAACAGGAAAACCGGCCAAAAGGGAAACGAATACCATGCCGCAGTGGGCAGGTTCGTGTTGGTATTATCTGCGCTATTGCAGTCCCCATTTTGAGGAAGGTCCTGTAGATACTGATGAGGAAAAATACTGGATGCCTGTTGATATGTATGTAGGCGGCGCCGAGCACAGTGTTTTGCACTTGTTGTACGCCCGATTCTGGCATAAAGTATTATATGATTGCGGGGTAGTTTCTACTAAAGAACCGTTTCAGCGGCTGGTGCACCAGGGGATGATTCTGGGTGAGATGGAGTTTACCGGCTTTAAGAAAGATGGAAAATGGATTGCAGCCGATAAGGCCGATGACGTTGATAATACAAAACGAATTAAACTCAGTGAAGATCAGGTTGAGAAAGAAGGCGACGATTTTGTAATTGAGGGCACTGATGTAACGGTTGATGCCAAAGCCCATAAAATGTCCAAATCGCGAGGCAATGTAGTTAATCCCGATGATATTGTAGAACAGTACGGGGCGGACTCTATGCGACTCTATGAAATGTTTATGGGACCCCTAGAACAAGTCAAGCCGTGGAGTACCCAGGATGTGGACGGGGTTTACCGTTTTTTGAGTCGCGTGTGGCGATTAATTATTGATGAGAAAAGTGGAGAGCTGAATGAAACCGTAGAAAATACTGAGCCTTCCAAAGAACAACTGAAAGTCTTGCATAAATGTATCAAAAAGGTAACAGAGGATGTAGAGGATTTGTCTTTTAATACGGCGATTTCAGCGATGATGATTTTTATCAATGAAGCGAATAAATGGGATAAACATCCGAAGACTGTACTCGAAAGCTTCCTGAAACTGCTTTCACCCTTTGCTCCGCATATCTCTGAAGAGCTCTGGTCGCGCTTGGGTCATGAACAGAGCATTGCCTATGTTAATTGGCCAGAATTTAAGGAAGAATACCTTATCTCAGATACTCAGATGTATCCCATTCAGGTGAATGGCAAAGTGCGGGGAGAAATATATGTACCCCGCGACAAAGCCAAGGATAAAGAGTATGTGCTTTCTGAGGCTAAAGCAGTTAAAAATGTAGAACGATATTTGGAAGAGGGCAAGTTAGTTAAGGAAATTTTTGTTCCCGAACGTATCGTCAACCTAGTGGTTAAGTAGATATTATTGAGTGTAATATTTTTATTAGGAGCCTTTGAAGTAATTAATATCCCGGTCTTTACGGAGGATAGCGGGAAGCTTACCCTGAGCTTTCTCCTTTCCTTTTTGCTGCAGCCAGTTATTTATCTGCTGTTGTGAAATGGTATAGACCTGCGGCTGACTAAGAGTATTATTCTCTCTTCGAATGGTGTAGTGCCGATTCATTTTCCGGATGTTATCATCCAGGACTTTTGCAAGTTTATCTAAGGTATCCGCATGAAGAGATTCATCGGTTTGAATAAACCAGAAATGACAAGGAATATCCTGTTCACTACCCATTTGTGCACCCACGGTGAATTTACCAACCGTCAGTCCCATACTGTCAGCTGTTTGCTGGAGTGCTTCTTCCGCTTCATAGGCATAGAGTGCTTCCCCATAATCGTCCAGCATTTCGCTTACACGTCCCATTACTTTTATACGCGGCGGATTGATTTGTGTGAATTCAATAATATCATTTAAAGCATATCTCCAGAGTCCCGCATTGGTTGTTACAAGCAGGGCATAGGGAGTATCAGGTTCTACTTCCCATAGTGGAACAGTTTCCTGAATAGACATGGAATCGGGGTCGGGGAGTGGATTGGGTACAAATTCAAAAAAGATACCGTTATCGGTTACCAACTTTAGATCATCGCGTTCTGTATGACTACTAAAACCGATATATCCCTCGGAGGCCCCGTAGGTTTCAATAAAGTGGACGTCTTTATCACCGATCAGCTTTTCTAAATGAGGACGGTAATTAGCTAGTTTTACTCCTCCACAAATCAGAAGAGCTAGACTGGGCCAAATTTCTTTGATATGTTCCTTTCCGGTTTTTTTGAGTAATTCCTGGAAGATGGTTAATACCCAGTTGGGAGCTGCCGTTATGACTCTTACATCATGGTTTGTTCCCTCTTCTAAAACTCGGTCTATTTTTTTATCGAAGGAAAGGTTGGTAAGCTCATCGTTATTGAAAAGTTGCAGTGGAGTAAGCCACCATGGGGCCTTGAGGGCAGTAAACCCACTTATTTCCCCAATTTGGAAATTCTCTTTTTGTTCTAATACCCCGGGAAGACTAATATGGGTTCCAATAACATCAAATATATTGGGGTTTTGTTTGAGGTATTGCAGCGCAATCATACGCATAAAACGTCGGTCGGAATACAGACGCTCGCGGGATAAGGGAAGGTGCTTGCCTTTGCCTGAAGTACCCGCAGATACGGCAAAATTATTAATTTGACCGGGCCAAAACAGATCCGCTGATCCATTTTTCAGTTGTTCTATCCAGTTACTAATGTCTTTATAAAAAGATATCGGTACTTCCTCGCGGAAATCCGGATAGCGCTGAATTTGTTTAAATTTATGCTCTTGACCGAACTTTGTGTCGGTAGCTGTACGTATTAAATCAAAAAGCTGTTTTTCCTGTTTCTGATGAATATTCAAAACAAAAACTTTTTATTAGGATGCAGATATAATTTCAGACCAAATATAAAAAAAGCCCCGAAATTATCGGGGCTAAAGAATAAACCAAAGATCGGATAAGTATTTTACCGCTCTTCAACCGGTACCCAATCAAGATCCTTTTCACCGGTATAAAGGGCGCGGGGACGTACCAAGCGATTATTTTCGGCCTGTTCGATATAATGACCCGTCCATCCTGAGACGCGACTCATAGCGAAAATACAAGTATATAGGTCAGGACTTATGCCCATTGAGTAGTATACCGTTGCTGAGAAGAAATCAACATTGGGATCGATTCCAATTTCATCCTTCATTGTTTTGAGAATAGCCTCAGACCATTCATACAGGGTTTCGTGGCCGGTTTCTCTGGAAAGTTCTTCAGACATGCCGCGCAAGATACGTGCACGGGGATCCATAGTTTTGTACACCCGGTGACCAAAGCCCATAATTTTTTCTTTGCGCTTCAGGCGGCCTTTCACATAATCGACGGGATCGGCATCTTTTTCATCAATATCCATCAGCATATTCATAACCTGCTGATTTGCTCCACCGTGCAGGGGGCCTTTTAGAGCACCAATTGCTCCGGTTACCGAAGAGTACATGTCGGATTGAGTGGAGCATATGGCCCTGTTGGTAAAGGTGGAAGCATTCATGCCGTGTTCAGCGTGTAAAATCAGGCAGAGATCCATAGTTTTTTCAGCCTTTTCGCCGGGCTCTTCGCCATTAAGCATATAAAGAAAGTTAAAGGCGGTGTTATGATTTGAGAGCGGTTCTACTATTTCTTTGTTATTTCTGGCACGATCATAAGCGGCAATGATTGTAGGAATTTTTGCTGTGATGGATATCGCCTTATCCGGGTAAAATTCTTTATCATTTTCTGTTTCAGCCTCATGAAAGTCAGAGAGCATAGATACCGCCGTACGGAGCACCGCCATGGGTTCAGCTTTTTTAGACGTGTTTTCCAAATAATTTATTACAGCGGAGGGGAGGGGGCGTTCCTTCCGTAACTTTGTTTTTAATTCCGACAGTTCCGACTCGTTCGGCAGGCGATCATTCCAAAGTAGAAAACATACTTCTTCAAAAGTAGCATTTTCAGCCAGCGTATCAATAGTGTAGCCGGCATAAATGAGTTTTCCTTCTTGTCCGTCAATAAAACTTTTGGTAGTAGAAAAGGCAACAATTCCTTCTAACCCTTTATTGATGTGCGGGTATTGACTTAAGTCAATGTCTTTTTTTAAGCTCTCAGCCATTCTTGTACTCCGATTTTTGGATTGGATATAAACTTTATAATTGGGGTTCAAATATAATATTTGCTAACCACAAAATCAGATTTTGATTTAGGTGCTCTGTTTGCCTGCTAAATCGCTAAGTTACTTAACACTTAGCAACTTAACAGCGTTTACTTAAATATAAAGTTTAACACTCTTTAATAGGTTATTATTTCTTAGGAGTGATTTTTAGCTTCATTCCAATAATGATCCATATCCTCAAGCGGCGTTTCTCTGATGTCCCGATCGTCTTCCTTCAATTTTTCTTCTATATATTGAAAGCGACGGATAAATTTACGATTTGTTGAACGAAGACTGTCTTCGGCGTCAAGCTTATAGTTTCTGGCTACATTGACCAGTGAGAAAAGAAGGTCCCCCAATTCGTCTTGTTTTTCCTGATGATTTTCACCAGCCAGCGTTTCCTTAAATTCATCAAGCTCTTCTTCGAGCTTTTTCCAAACCTGTTCTTTTTCGGGCCAGTCAAATCCTACATTGGCTGCCTTTTCCTGCATGCGCTGGGCCCGGATAAGAGCGGGAAGCTTTTTCGGAATACCTTCTAAAACAGATTTTTTACCTTCCGTAAGTTTTATGTTTTCCCAGTTTTCAGCAACCTGTTGCTCGGTAGCAGCTTTGGTATCTCCAAATACGTGAGGATGTCGACGAATCAATTTTTCCTGAATAGCTAAAATAACATTACCGATATTAAAATGATCGGTCTCATCAGCCATAATACTGTGAAAGACCACCTGCAGTAGTACATCTCCCAATTCTTTCTTTAATTCCTCGAAGTCTTCTCTATCAATAGCCTCAATGGCTTCATAAGATTCTTCTATCAAATGGTCCTTGAGGCTTTCGTGGGTCTGTTTTTTATCCCATGGACACTCCTTGCGAAGAATTTTAATGATTTTGACCAAGTCATCGAAACTTCTTGTTGCTTCCATCAGAAAAATATAAAGTTCAACGATTTTTATTTGTCGGAATGTAAGCAAAAGTTGGCACTTCTGATATTCCGGAGGAACAGAAGAAATGCTACCCTTTATTCATATTGTCCGTAAGATATTCAGGGGCATTTTTTTTCATCTCGTGATAGAATTTATGTAATGGGAATCCCACAACGGTATTGTAATCTCCCTCAATACGCTTAACAAATAGTGCTCCAAAATCATCTTGAATACCATAGGCACCGGCTTTATCTATTGGAGCCCCGCTTTTAACGTAGGTGGTGATGTCTTCGGCATCAATTTCACCAAAAGTAACCTTTGTCTGCTCCACAAATTGATAATACCGGGACTCCCTATCTTCAAAGGTTTTATATAGGGAAACACCGGTTAAAACCATATGGCTATTTCCACTTAATTGACTTAACATGGTTTTGGCCTGCCGTGGATTTTCCGGTTTTTCTAATATCTTGTTGTCGTAAACTACAATAGTATCAGCCCCAATAACTAATGCCTGAGCAGTATTTTGAGCAACATCCCGGGCCTTTCGGTCCGCCAGAGTCTGAACAATATCAGCTGGTGAACGTTTAGGATCATAGTGTTCATCTACAGTACTGACTTGAATACTAAAGGTTAAATTAATTTGTTCGAGTAGTTTCTTACGGCGCGGACTTCCGGATGCAAGTATAATGGATTTCAAAAAAGACAGTAAATTTGGATGAAATTTTTTGTTAGTTTAACTTAATAAGATCAGAAAATAGATGAACCTATTTATTTAGGTTTATAACAATCAAGATTTGTAAAAAAAAATCAGTTTAATGGTAGCTCAAAAAAGAAAAGGCCGTAATTCAAAAAAGCCGATGATATTTAGTCCCTGGAATTACAAAGTGCTTGCTTTAGGATTACTTTTGGTTATTGTGGGATTCACCGCAATGTATTTGGAGAATGAGGTAGAAGGCATAATATCACTATACATTTCGCCAATTGTAATAATGACAGGGTATATTACTGTAGTAGTGGCAATTTTAAAACATGATAAAGGCTCGTCTGCTGTGTCATCCGACCAATCTTAATTACTACAGGTGGATCGTAAACTCAATGTTCTCGTTTCCTTTTTAGCAGTTGTTATATTTGTTTGGAGTTCCGATAAGGCTGCTTATAACTATACAATAGCTTTTGGTGCCGCTTTGGCTTTTTTATTTTCCCTTGGAGCTTTTGTCGCGGGATATTTAACGCTGGATGGCCTTTTTTCGGCAACGGTAGCAGGCACCATTGTTTTTGGAATTGGAGACTGGGCAGCCGCTTCCATATTGATATTTTTTTTCGTTAGCAGTGCACTTATCACCGATAAAAGGAACGAGAACCATTCTTTAGATGGAGTCCGCCGCACTGGCATGCAGGTTTGGGCCAATGGATGGAGTTTGGTGCTCTTTTTTATAATAGCCGCACTATTTCAGGCAGAAGTTTTTATTATCGGCGGATTAACAGCCTTGTCAGTAGCTACTGCCGATACATGGGCTACTGAATTAAGAAGTAAAGATCCGAATTCCACCTATCTAATTACCAGTTTTGAAAAGGTGTCTCCCGGCACTGATGGAGGAGTAAGTACCAAAGGGACTCTTTGGGGGATAATGGGGGCACTGGTTATTTCTATATTTGCGAAATATGTTTTTTTACTTTCTTTTCCCGTCTTTTTGTGCATTTTTATAGGCGGATTTTTTGGTTGTCTGGTCGATTCATATCTTGGAGCAACTATTCAGCATAACAATAAGTTAGTATCGATCCCTTTGTTCAATTGGCAATTTTATATTGACAATAATGGAGTTAATGCTATTGCAACAGGGACAGGAGCAATGTTGACGATAATCTTAAACTTACTCATCGCATGAAGAAATGGTATAAACAGCTGCATTGGCAAATTATTATTGGATTAGTGCTTGGTCTTATCTGGGGGCTTGCTGCAAGCGTAGGAGGCTTTTCTGAGTTTACAGCTGACTATATCATGCCTTTCGGAACCATCTTTATAAATTTGCTTAAGCTTATTGCAGTCCCTTTAGTCCTTGCTTCTCTCATTGTGGGAGTGACAAGCCTGAACGATACAGCACAGCTCTCGCGCATGGGTGGTAAAACAGTGGGGATATATATTGTTACAACTATGTTTGCCATTACCATCGGATTGACGGTGGTAAATGTACTTCAGCCCGGTGATTTTCTGCCGGCGGAAACCCAGCAGCAAATGATGTCGGGTTATCAAGATAATATCGAGGGATCTACTGAGTCGGCTCGTGAAGTCATGGAACGATCTCCCTTAACATTTTTTGTCGATATTGTCCCGGAAAACTTTTTTGCTTCTGCATCTGATAATGGCAATATGCTTCAGGTGGTTTTTGTAGCTATTTTACTGGGAATAGGAATTATTCAGATCCCAAAAGAAAAAGGCCGTCCGCTGGTTAACTTTTTTGATTCTCTCAACGATGTCATTATTAAAATCGTAGATTTGATAATGCTGCTTGCTCCCTATGGAGTATTTGCTCTTATGGCAGGGGTTATTGTCGATTTGGCTGGAGATGACCTTACCCAGGCGCTGGATTTACTGGGAGCACTGGGATGGTATACGGCGGCCGTATTAATTGGATTGATCCTCCATGTACTAATCGTTTATGCCAGTTTGTTTAAATTATTTAGCAACATGAAGTTGCGAGACTTTTTTAAAGCCATGCAGCCAGCTATTCTATTAGGCTTTAGCACCAGTTCCAGTTCAGCAACTCTCCCTGTTACTATGGAAAGAGCCGAAAATAATTTGGGTGTGGATGAAGAGGTATCAAGTTTTGTATTGCCCATCGGAGCCACCATAAATATGGATGGTACGAGTTTATACCAGGCGGTTGCAGCCGTATTTATTGCCCAGGCACTGGGTCTTGATCTTTCTATTGCACAGCAGCTGACCATTGTGCTTACCGCTACCCTCGCATCCGTGGGAGCTGCTGGAGTACCCGGGGCCGGAATAATTATGCTTGTGATTGTACTCGAGGCAATACAGGTACCGGTAGAAGGTATTGCATTAATTCTTGGGGTAGATCGTATTCTTGATATGTGTCGTACGGCCGTAAATATTACCGGTGATGCTGCAGTTAGTGTGGCCGTGGCGCACACCGAAGGGCTACTGGGAGAGATGCATCTCGATGATGAATAGTTAATAATAAGAATTTAGACAGACGAAAAGTGGATTAGCTTTCGTTAGAAAAAGTAATATACTGATTACCTAATCCACTATTGTATGAATATAAAAGCGCTCTCTCTTTTTGTCTGTCTGGCGGGATGGTCTGCATTGCCACTTGCTGGGTTAGGGAATCCTAACCCGGATTCAACTTACTACAACCAGCAACTTAACCAAGGTATTGAAGCATTTTATGAGTCTGACTGGAAGGAAGCTTCTGCTATATTTAAGAAGTTGCAAGAAAATTCTCCGGCCGATGCCCGAGCTTACTTTTTTTATTCCATGATCCCTTTTTGGCAGTATTATTTTGGAGACCAAAGTCAGGTGGCAGCCAACCTATACCTTGAACGCTCAGAAAAAGCCCTCTCAGTAAGTCATAAACAGTTGGATAATAATCCCCGAGATACCACTATGATTCTAATGCTTAGTGGACTTTACGGTTATCGAAGTCTAATCGCGGCCTCTGAAGAAAATTATAAGACGGCGGTATCAAATGGGTTAGATGGATTTAAATATACCCGAACACTTTTATCACTTGATAGTAGTGATCCCAAAGCATTAATAGGTAAAGGTATGTTCTATTACATGATGGGCTCAGTACCATCTCAGCTTAAGTGGGTTACCAATATAGCAGGTATGAGCGGTAATATGGAAGAAGGATTCCAAGCCCTAGAGTTAGCAGCCAGTTCCGATAGTTATGTTCGTAATGACGCTAAAATGATACTGGCCTATTTATATGAAAGGGAAAATGATTTGAGTAAATCTCTCGATCACCTTCGAGATTTATCTAAAGATTATCCTGAGAATATAATCTTTCAGTATAACCTTGGTAGAATTTTTGACCGAACCGGAAAGAAAGCATTGGCAGAAAAAAAATACCAGTTAGTATTAGATATGAATACTTATTATTTGAAGTCTTTACAGCATAAAAGTGAAGATCGTTTGAAAGTGTTGAGAAATAGCTAGATTTTTTACGAAAATTTTTATAAAAAGAGTAAAAATGTTTTGCATAAGTTTGATTAATAAGCAAAAAAACTTTAAATATAAATATAGGTTTTGGGATGTAAACTGACATTATTATATGGCAAAAAGGCTACTGCGCTCCCTCACATTATTATGGTTTTTTAGCGCTCTCCTGCTTGGAGTTAACGGGCTTAGTATGGGTCAGGAACTAGGGGATATAGCCTTTATTGAAGTCAACAGCAGTGACAATAATTTTATTATCGGTATACAAAATGATTTGCCGGTCAATACTACCATTTTTTTTACAGATGCTGAGTGGAACGGAGAGTCATTCAGCAATGAAGGAGGCATTGTTCGCTGGCAAACGGGCGATGAGGTTATTCCATCGGGAAGTGTTATTTTTTTTAGGAAGATCAATTCTAATGATGTAAATGTTAGTATCGGAAGTGTTTATGGATCGGGAATAGATATCCCAAAAGAGGACAAAAGTTTACTCGCTTATACGGGAACCGATTGGCAAATCCCCTCTTCTGTTATTGCTGCAAATATTCATGAATATTCAAATACCAAAAAGGAAAGGCTAAGAAATACCGAATTATGGCAAGAATTTGAACGGGATATTGTTGAGATCCCGGTTCAGGTTGTAGACACAGATCAAAATGAACGGATCGATATAAATGAAGGGATGAAGCTTCTTAGTAATCCTTTTACCCAACCAATATCAGTAGCTGCTTTAAAAAAGACTCTTATCAACACAAGAGCTGAATTAAACGGACATATCTATACCTGGAACCCGGATTTTGGTGAGGGGAATGGGCGTTTCGAGCCTTTATCACCTCATGAAACTATTTCACCTTTTCAGGCTTTTTGGATCTATTTTAAAAATGAGAATATTGATGGCCTACGTTTAAATCGTGCAGAACTTATTACCGGAGAAGATGATCAGCCAAAGCAGTCTAATAATATCGTTGGGAATTTAAAAATTCAACTGAGTGATGGTGAACAATATGATCAGTATGGTATAGAGTTTACCAGTGAGGCAGCAACCGGAGAAGATAATATGGATGTACATAAAATGCTGTCCTTAAAAAAAGAATCTATCAATCTTTTTAGCACTACCGAAGAAAATAATCGATTGCTGGCCCAGAATGTTATTCCTCATCGTTTGGAAGAGCGGCTTCAAATCCCATTACTTTTTTCAGCTCCGGAACGTGATAGGTTGACCTTTAACTGGGAAATTCCAGATAATTTACCCCGCGATTGGGATTTTATACTATTAGACCGTGAGGCAGATCGTGAAATTGATCTAAGGACAACCAATTCAT
>JBEPXF010000026.1:0-18652 GCA_041642075.1 Fodinibius sp. | reverse complement strand
AGGATCTACTATTTCACTTGGATTATATTTAGGTATCAAGCGCGAAGAAGTAGCAAATTTTTCTTTTTTAATGGTTATACCGGTCATTGGTGGGGCTATGCTATTAAAAACTATTGAAATGATCGAAATAGGAGTTCCTTTTACAACGATGTGGGGACTTATTGTCGGGTTTATCACTTCTTTCGTCTCCGGCTATTTTGCACTTAAGTACTTAATTATATTGCTCCGTCATAAAGGGATTCATCCCTTTGCCTGGTATTGCTGGGCCATAGGAATCATCGGTCTTATTTCGTTCTGGTAATCTTTACTACTTAAAGCAACAGAATATTACATAGAGTGGATTTAAAAAGGTGAAAATTCGTAATTTAAGTTGATGCCGTTTTTAAATTTATCTACCTTTGAAGCCACTAAAACAATTTGGATAATATGATTACTTATTTCTTCATTTTTCTGGCTGTTTTAGCTATTGCATCGGGACTGGCAATGGTTATAAGCAAGAATACGGTTAACAGCGCCCTTTTCCTGGTATTGAATATGGTATCCCTTTCCGGATTATATTTACTGCTCCAGGCACAATTCCTGGCCGTTATTCAGGTTTTGGTATACGCCGGAGCTATAATGGTGCTGTTTCTTTTTGTGATCATGCTTCTCAATGTTGATGATGAGCAAAATTTATTTAGTAAGTTTCGCATTAAATACTTTGTCGCTTTCCTGTTTGGCGTTGGATTATTTGCCCAGCTGATTTACAGTATCGGTAGCTTTTCGAGTACACTGCCAGTAGTTTCAGAAAATATGGCACAAGTAGGTACGGTTGAAGCTGTTGGTGATGTATTGTTTACCAAGTATTTACTGCCCTTTGAATTAACAGCAATTCTATTGACAGCTGCCGTTGTAGGAGCTCTCATCGTTGCACAACATAAAATTAAACCTGCTACAGAAGAATAAAATGCTTGGCATAGATTGGTATTTAGCACTTAGCGCTATCCTTTTTTGCATCGGTACGATAGGAGTGCTTATTCGTAGAAATGCAATTGTTATTTTTATGTGTGTGGAGTTAATGCTCAATGCTGTTAACTTATCGCTCATTTCCTTTAGCAGTCACTATGGCAACATAGACGGACAGATTTTAGTGTTCTTTGCATTGGCCGTTGCGGCAGCCGAAGCGGTTGTAGGTCTTGCAATTATTATTGCTATATTCCGAAATAATCTCTCGGTTGATATTAGTAGAATTAATTTGCTTCGCTGGTAATATTCTGTAAATAGTTAATTAGCAGGAGTGACTTTTAGAATAAAAAGTTATTCTTGGCTCCTGGAATACTTTCTCTACTCTCAGAGTCCACTCGAAGTACTTTTTCTACCTCCTCTTGTTATAAATAATTGTAGTCTTCTATAACCAGTTCAAACATAGTTGTGGAGACTGCTTAAGTAATGTAGGTTAGATAATTACTGTAGAGGAAAGACACATCTGCTAATGAATAGAGTTAATCCAACTTAGCTGTTTCTGAGGATACAAAGCTATTATGGATGTGCAACTAATTATTGATCGAGCGATGGAAGAGTAGTAATAATACTCATGTCTGGCCAGATGGGATTGTAGGCTTCCCTGAAAGTTGACCGTATGAAAGTAGATAAAATTCAGGATACCTTTTAATAGATAGATAATTTGTAGTAGTATCACTTCTTTGTTAGATATTATTAGAAAATGAACAGGCTTCGGTATTCTCCCTAATTTCTAATATCAATGAATGAGAAGTCTGTTTAAATGACATAAGTAATCCAATAAAATAAGATCAGATCAGTACAAACAAAGCCACAACAATAAAGCCCAATAGGATTAGAGCCATAGCCGCATGAATAGGGGCCGTATATCCATCTGTTTTAATAGGTTGGTCTGATGATCGGTCCGTTCCTAAACTTAGATACTTTCGGGGATTTTTAGAAAGATGGCTTACTTTTTGAGCTAATGACAACATCATGTTTTCCGTAGCCGCAAAAATACGGTCAGGCGTTTGTACAAATAGTACTCTTACAATACGAGCCGGCCGTCGATAGAACCAATCCGTATCGAGTGCAATTTTGGGGACTCCCTCTAATTTCTTCCGGAGCAACCAAAAACCTACAAAAGTAAAGATTAAAATTTGGGTTGTTTCTACTAGATGGTAAGTAGTATATGGCTGGTAATCTACCGGATAGGGAAGGTAATCATACAACAACGAAGGAAAAATGCCGAAGAGCGTACAAAAGAAGGCTCCGGCCCCCATCGCGATTTTCATATTCAAAGGAACTTTGGAAACGGTAATTTTACTTTTCGCCTCACCAAACCATGTGAAATAGGGGAGTTTGAGCCCGGTATGTAAGAACGTTCCTACGGAAGCCAGAAGCAGCAATAACAGAACCATTTCAAGGTGCGCTTCACCCGCAGCACTGATAACCATGGATTTACTTATAAAACCATTGAATAAAGGAAAGCCGGAAATAGAAAAAGCGCCAATCATATAGAGTCCCACTACCACGGGCATCTTTTTAGCAAAGCCTCCGAGTTCAGTAAGCTTGCTCTTGCCCGTTGAGTAAATGACGGCACCCGCTCCCATAAATAGAAGTGATTTATACAAAATATGACTAAAGGCATGGGCCGTAGTTCCGTTTATTGCCATCTCGGTTCCTATTCCCACACCGGCAACCATATAGCCGACCTGACTGATGATATGGTAAGCAAGTATTTCCCGGATATCATTGGCAAGAACCGCATAGACAACCCCGTACAGCGCCATCGCTACTCCTATCCATATTAGGGCTTCCCATCCCGGGAAGAGACGTATCAACACATAAACTGCGGACTTTGTGGTAAAAGCACTCATAAATACTGCTCCGGTAATAGTAGCCTTTGGATAGGCATCCGCAAGCCATGCATGCAAAGGCGGTATAGCCGAGTTAATGGCAACACCAATAAGCATTAGCGTACTTGATAACGTGTATTCTGTAGCTAATGGACTCAACAACAGGGAGCCTCCCTCCGATAAATGTACCAGAATACCACTTAGCAAAAGCCCTCCGCCAAAAGAATGCACCAGAATATAACGCATTCCTGCTTTGTCAGAGCTTTTGGTTTGCCGGGCCCAAATTAAGTAAGAAGAGGCCACCGCCATAATTTCCCAATAGACAATCAGGGTAAAGAAGTCGCCCGCAAAGGTCACACCAAGGGCTCCCCCGGCATAGGCAAGGGCTGATGTTTGCTGACCAAGTTCTTTCATATGGAAAGCGTAGATACCGCCAATAATAGCAATAAGGGAGAAGATTGTGCCGAAAATACGGCTTAGAGAATCTACCTCAAGCAGGTGTAGCTCATAACTGGCTAAGGAAGCTTCTATCAGGCTTCCATCCGGAAGAGTCCAAATAATTCCGAGAGCAATCAGGGGAAATAGTACAAATGCCCCGGCACGTACCTTTTGAGGAAGCAGAGGAAGAATAAAAGCTCCCACCAGCAATATGATTGCGGGTATTGTTAGAAAATCAATCATTGTAATAATCTTCGTCGCTTAAAATGAAAAGTTTACCCAACCACTTGGAGACATAAATAATGACCACACATCCAACAAAGCCCCATATTGCATAAAATGCCGGAATATGGTTCCACCAATGTGACTTATAATCAGCCAGCATCGTAAATTCCACAATGAGGCTAATAAGTGTAAGGACTCCAAGTGCTATCCAGTGCCATTTTTTCATAGTTACAGAGTATTAAAAACAGTTTCAGCTATATTTGATGCCAGCTCAAAAAAGTGGAAAAAGAGATCCGGAAACATTCCGAAAATAACAGAAGCTGTTGCCGTTATTACAATAGGGACAACCATGAAGGGAGAAGCCTCTGTATGTCCTTCTAATTCCTTTCCTCCTTTCTTGAAATACGCACGATGTATGATAGGGAAGAAATATCCCACATTAAGTAATCCGCTTATAATAAGAATTATCAGAGGAAGCATCATACCCCCCTCGAGTACACCGGCACCTAAAAACCATTTACTTACAAATCCATTTATAGGGGGAATTCCAGCAAGCCCCATCGAACCAATGACAAATGCGCCCATGGTCCAGGGCATAACCTTGGCAATTCCATTTAAGTCGCTGATATTCTTTTTGTGAAGATTAACCATGATCGCACCGGCACAGAAGAAAAGCGTAATCTTCATTGTAGCATGGGCAGAAATATGCATAATACTACCCGTCAATCCCAATGGAGTAAGCAAAGCCGCTCCCAATACAATATAGGAAAGGTGCCCCACTGTTGAATAAGCCAGCCGCCTTTTGAGGTTATCCTGGGCAAAGGCAAGCAGCGAAGCTACAATAATCGTAAAACCAGCTATAACAATAAGAATTTCGTTCAAACCAAAATTGCCCATAACCTTCGGTCCAAACACATAGTGGACTACGCGAATTATTCCAAATACCCCTGATTTTACTACTGCTACCGCATGTAATAGTGCACTAACCGGCGTAGGAGCAGCCATAGCAGACGGCAGCCAGCTGTGGATGGGCATGATACCGGCTTTAACACCCACTCCGCCTAAGTAAAGCAGGAACAAAGAGACCGCCATCGTATTACTGAGATCCACATCTCCAAAAATACCACCGGGTCGGAATTCAAGAGTACCCGTTAGAGAATATGTAATACCTACTGCTGCAATAAGTAAAAGGCCTGCTGTTAACGTATAAGCCAAGTATTTCCGTCCCGCGCGGATAGCCTCTTCGTTCTCACTGTGTATTACAAGCGGATAAGTAGCAATAGTCAGCATTTCATAAAAAAGTAGGAAAGTCAACAGGTTGCCCGAAAAAGCAATACCTATTGTTGAAGACAGACATACAGCAAAACTTGCAAAATAACGGGTTTGTTTCTTCTCTTTATGCCCCCGCATATAACCGATGGAATAGAAGGAGGTAAAAATCCACAAGCCGGAAGCTATGATGGCAAAGAATACTCCAAACGGATCGGCATGCAGTTCAATAGGGAGATTGGGTGCAATTTCAAAGAGGGTAAGTTCAACGGTACGCCCTTCCAATGCAGTAGGAACAAGCGTTAAGACCAGTAAAAACTTAACCACACCAGCCAGGATGGTCCAAAACTCACGGAGATTAGGTTTGTTGGAACTCAACAAGATAAACGGTACCGCGGCAAGCGATACGATTACAGCATATAGTGGGACGAAAGTAAGCTCCATTACAAATGTTTAATTTCTTGGTTTATAATCCAGCGGGAAACATGGTTACAATTGCAGAAACGATAAATGCATTCAGCAGGCCTACGGCCAAAATACCGACTGCAATCACAGAAGTGGTCCATAGCATAGAAGGCTTTACCTCGTTGGAACGCAACGAAGACAGGATGCTGGCTTTATCTTCATCTGATTCGGGATTACGCAGGTACACTTTTTCAAGAATGCGGAAGAAGTATACCGCATTAAGCAACGAGCTTAAAAGTATAACTGCCAGTAACAGCCAGCTTCCGTTTTCAATAGTTCCAAGCGCCAGGTACCACTTGCTGAAAAATCCTGCCAGGGGAGGCAGGCCCACCATAGATAATGCCGCCGTTGTAAAGGCCAGCATAGTCCATGGATATTTTTTTCGATAGCTTTCATCAAATTTCGTTATATCTGAATGCCCTTCTTTTAATCTCAAATTGCCAGCCACTAAAAAAAGACAGGCTTTCATTAAAGCGTGATTCAGGACATGGAGTACTGCTCCGATAAAACCAAATGGATTGGCAAGACTGATACCCATGATTATGTATCCTATTTGGGAAACACTGCTGTAGGCAAGCATTTTCTTAAGCTCGCTTTGGGCAATCGCCATAATGGAACCATATAAAATGCCAACTCCAGCCAATACTCCGATAATTTCAGTAATAGGGATAGCCGTATCAATAATATCAACTCCAAACAGATAGAGCACAACCCGAAGAAGAACATAGGCCGCAACTTTGGTACCGATAGGAGCAATAAGAGCGGAAGAAGTCGAAGAGGCATAGGTATAGGAATCGGGCAGCCATCCGTGCAGAGGAAAGAGCGCCGCTTTTACGCCAATACCAGTTACCATTAATACCAAGGCCGTTATAACGGCTGAATTGGAAATTACCTCTGGCAGCATGGCCGTCATATCAATGATATTAAGCGTGCCGGTAATCGTGTACAAAAATCCGACTCCCAATAAGTACAGCGATCCGCCTACGGTACCAATAATCAAATAGCGGAAGGCAGCATAGGGAGCTCGCTTCTCTCCAATCCCGATAAGGGCATAACTGGCAAGAGAAGAAATTTCAAGAAAGACATAGAGATTGAAGAGATCTCCCGTTAAAACTATACCGTTAAAACCAAGCATCAACAGCATGGTAACTGAATAATAGCCAGTTACTTTTCCGGGGAACTGTGTTTTTCCAATCATCCGGGAATGAATAAGTACAAAAAGGGCAATGGCATTTATTACCAACACTATAAAACCGGACAGACCATCATACACAAATTCAATGCCAATGGGCGGTTCCCAACCCCCAAAGAAATAACGAATGGTTTCTGTTCCCGTTACATAATTATAAAAGCCCAGGGCAGAGAAAGCTGTAGCAATAGCTGCACCTAATACAGCCCAATAATAGGATAGTTGCCGTTTCCATAGCCCTAAAAGAGGGATTAGGATGGCAAATGCCAGAAATGTAATAGGAATTAACGCCGGTATATCTGATCCGATCATTGAATCTTTTCTAACAGTTCTTGTTCGTTCAGGGTCTCGTAGCGGTTATAAATAGTAATAAGCAGTGCAAAAGCTACACCTAATGTTGCAACACCCACTACAATAGCTGTAAGCATGAGGGTATGGGGGAGGGGGTTCATGTAATTTGCGACCTCGGTTACGGGGAACTCATCACTCTTAACCGGTACTGTTGCATCCCATTTAGTAGCAACGGAAACAAAAAATAAGATAACCCCGGTTTGAAAGATGGAAAGTCCGATGGTCTTTTTAACAAGATTATCTTTGATGAGCATCCCATAAAGCCCGATAGCTAATAGAATAATTGTAAACCAATAAGCATAGTGTCCGAATACGAAATCAACCATCAGTCTTCTCCTCTAATCATATCGTCAAAAATAGATACAAGCACTGCCATAACAGTTAGGCCAATACCCAGTTCAATAATTAAAATTCCCCAGTACCTTAACTCGGCCCCATCGAGACCTGGAATTGGCAATTGACCATAATCAAGAAAATATCCGCCGGCAAGCAGGGAGATTAATCCCGTACCAAAATAGATGAGGACTCCAATAACCGCCAGGGGGGTTGTGAGATAATCACTGAATTGAATACGTGAAATACGACGACCGCTTGAAATACGGATCAGGAGCAGTGAGGCTGCCAGAAGAGTTCCTCCCTGGAAGCCACCACCGGGACTATAGTGACCGTGAAAGATCACATAGAGCCCAAAGACCATGATATAGGGACTCAATAGTCGTGCGCCTAATAAAACAATAGGGCTCGCTACACGTTTTTTCATTCGTCCTCCCTGTTTTTTCTTAAAAGCAGAAAGCAAATCATACCTGCCGTAAATATTACAATTTGTTCTCCAAGTGTATCAATACTACGATAATCCCCCAAAACTACTGTAACCATATTGTTGGTATGGGCATCGTTATAGGCTTCCTGCACATAATAATTACCGGGTACTTCTGTACTAGTAATACTAGTTTCCTGATTCATTTGATTATCCACATCACCGCGAAACGGTAAATCCATTGACGCAAAGAGCAGGAGCGCCGTAAAACAAATAATTAGAAAAAGTTGGATGTAATTCTTCAATCTACTGTCTGGTATGTGGTTTGATAGATGGCAACAACTAGTAAAATACCGGTAACACCGGCTCCAACTACGGCTTCTGTAAATCCAACGTCTACTGCTCCCATTGTTGTAAACAAGAGGGCATTTAAAAAGCTGAATATTGTGAGCATGACAACTGCTATGAGCAGATTATCAGCTTCAAGAGCGATAATTGCCGTAGTAAGCAAAAAGAAAAATAATATAAGTTCAAATTCCCAATACATCAGGTTTAGTTCCCCTTCTTTTTATCGGTTCCTTTAAAAAGTGGCTTAAGCTTTGCCTCATAAGCAGCACGAGCTAGAGCATGGGAACCTATTGGATTTGACAGTGCAATAAATAATAAGATCAAAAGCAGCTTGAGACTATTAATATGAAAACCTTCATATATAATAAGACCCGTAATTATCAACAGAAGCCCCAGCGTATCACTCTTACTGGTAGCATGAGTACGGGAATAAAAATCGGGCAGGCGAACAGTACCAATACTGCCAACCAGCAAGAAAAATATACCCGCGATAACAAAGAATACCGTAAAAACAATCTGAATATCAATCATCATATTGAACCTCAGCCGCAGCAAAATATTTGGCAATGGTCAGTGAACCTATAAACCCCAGGATAGCATAAGCCAGCGTTATATCAATAAACATGTCAATTCGACCAAAAAGGTAGCCGATCAGGCAAATCAAAGCGATGGTTTTTGTAGCGATGGCATTGGTTCCGATCAGACGATCGAATACCGTAGGCCCTTTAACTACACGATAGGCCGGAATCGCAATAATTGCCGTTAATATGACGGCACTGTATAGAAAAAAAGTATGCATCACAGATTTTCGTTATCTGATATGATTGTTACATCCGATACGACCGGATGCATTTCATTTGTGAAAAGCTTTAGTACTTCCTGAGGCATTTTGTCATTGATTATACCCTCATAGGACTTTTGATCAATAGAATGAACAATAAATTCATCTTCATGTATGTCGACCGTAAGCGTACCGGGTGTAAGAGTAATAGAATTTCCTAAAATCATCTTGGCATGGGCACTGGGCAGATCCACCTTGAAGCGTACCATTCTTTGTTTGACCGGTAAAGAAGGAGTGAGTATAAGGCGTGCAACCTGAATCCCCGAAACAACAATTTGCCAAAACATCCACACCAAATAAAAAAGGAGGCGTCCGTACCGCAATTCATCTAATACATCAACCTCGTCATCAAAATACTTATGCTTCCGTAATTGATAATTGAGTGCCATAACCCCCGCAACGCTAACTACCCCCATTAGACTGTGGATGGGGTCAAAAAAGCCACTCATAATGTACCAGAAGGCCATTAATGTGACAAAAGAAACAATAAAACTCCGGATTGATAAGGTCTTCAAAGGATCTGTCCTTATTGTTAATAAGTGCTAATAAGCAAAATGGTCGCTAAACATACAAAATCTATGATAGACCTAAAATAGAAATCCTACGACTAGTATGAATTTAACAACTCTTTTAAATTTTGATAACGATCTGAATTTAATTTGACATGAAAATAAAAAAGCCGTTCAATTTTTGAAAATTCATTTTTTCCTCTTTTTCGATAGAAAATATCCACGAAGTACATTCGATCGATATCTTGGCTTTGCTTTTAATATGTTATTATAGTTGTTTTGAAAATATGAGCTGATATAACGGAAAGGGAATGAAGCTAATTTAGAAAGCAACTAAATAGAAGTATTGGCGGAAATATTGTGAAGTTTAGTCTTTACCTTCAATTACTTTTTTGTATCTTTGCCACCTGATAATTTCTCCTTGGGAAAGCCTGGGGTGTTGGCTACTTATGGGTCGACAATTTTTTGTAGGATTCAATACTGAAATATCATTATAAATGGATTTTGCTACTACGCTTACAAGTCTGATTGTCATTCTCCCACTATTGGGATTCCTTATTAATGGACTTATAGGATTGAGTTCAGATTCCTTTCGAGAGAAGAAGGGACTGATCGGCACTATAGCCAATGCTGCTGTATTCATCCCTTTTGCTATTGCTGTTTATTTCTTCCTCAATATGGGGCAGGATTCAGCCCCGATCTTCGCCGAACTCTTTACATGGATCGAGGTTGGTAGTTTTAGTGTCGATATCGCTTACCAGATTGATCAGCTTTCTCTTTTGATGACGCTGGTAGTTACCGGAGTCGGGTTCTTGATTCATCTATATTCTATTGGCTACATGTGGGAGGATGAGGGGTATTGGAAGTTCTTTGCCTATTTGAATCTCTTTATTTTCGCCATGCTGAATTTGGTGCTGGCCGATAACCTGTTGCTTCTGTTTCTCGGCTGGGAGGGGGTTGGACTTTGTTCGTACCTTCTGATTGGTTTTTGGTATGCGGATATGTCCAAGTCGGATGCGGCGAAGAAGGCATTTTTGTATAACAGGGTAGGGGACTTCGCTTTTCTTATTGCGATGTTCATGACCTTCCAATATATAGGAAGTCTTGATTTTGATAATATTCTAAGCAGTCTGGATGCCATACCCTCTGACGCTAAATTTTGGATTGGGTTATTGATGTTTATTGGGGCAACGGGTAAGAGTGCCCAGATCCCACTTTTTGTCTGGCTACCGGATGCTATGGCAGGTCCCACTTCGGTATCGGCTCTTATACATGCTGCCACCATGGTTACGTCTGGTATCTATCTGATATCACGAATGTCTCCTATGTTCGTGATGTCTCCGGAAGTCATGATGATTATTGCAGTGATAGGAGCATTAACGGCTATTGTTGCAGCTACTATTGCGCTTACACAGAACGATATTAAGCGAGTACTGGCTTATTCTACTGTGTCTCAGTTGGGCTATATGTTCCTGGCACTGGGATCAGGCGCTTTTATCGCGGCTATGTTCCACGTTGTGACGCATGCTTTCTTTAAAGCCCTGCTTTTCCTTGGGTCAGGTTCTGTTATTCATACTATGGAGCATGTAGAGCATGAGCTGCACGAAGAGGGTAAGGATGTGCATTTTGATCCGCAGGATATGCGGTACATGGGAGGACTGAAGGAATACATGCCTTCCACTTATAAAACATTTTTAATTGCTACGGTTGCTATTGCGGGAATTCCTCCGCTGGCCGGTTTTTTCTCGAAGGATGAGATTCTTGCTTTCACCTTTAATGCGGGGTTCGGTGAATTTGCCGGTTCGCTTTATTTCCTTCTGTGGGGAGTTGGAATTATAACAGCTTTCCTAACCGCTTTCTATATGTTCCGCCTGACCTTTGGAACTTTCAATGGTAAGTTCAAGCTTCCTGAGAAAATTAATGAAGCGGCCGGCGCAGAGAAACATTTGCATGAGAGTCCCAAAACGATGACCATCCCCCTGTGGACGCTTGGCGGACTTTCTGTTGTTGGTGGGTTCCTGGGGGTACCAAACTTTATGCTATCCACCTTCACGCATCAGGAAGAGCATATTAATTTGTTACATAACTGGCTGCACAACATTACAGCTGATTATGATTTAGCCTTGTCTCATTCTACGGAGTGGCTGCTTCTTGTGATATCAGTTCTTGTTGCGGTGAGCGGAGTTTACATAGCATATCGCATGTATGGCAGTGGGGCTACTGAAGAGTCTGATGCTACTCTTGCCGATCGCTTTGGTGTTTTCTATGAGGTATGGCAAGAAAAATACAATCTTGATGAGTTTTACGAGGGACTTTTAGTCCATCCGCTGGTCCGCTTTTCTGATAAGGGACTGGCAAGATTTGATATGAAGATCATAGATGGGATTGTGAATGCTGTGGGAGGAATTGTCAGGCTTTTTGGTAGCGTGTTCCGGTATATCCAAACGGGGGTTGTCAGCAGCTATGCTCTGGCTCTTGTGTTAGGTGTTATTCTCGTATTAAGTATGTTGATCCTGTAAATTAAACTGTAAGATGGAGTTACTACTAAATATTTGTATTTACTTACCGCTTGTCGGTATTGCCGCTATTTTGGTAACGCGAAATGACAAGGCCACCAAGTGGATTAGCTTAATTGCCACCCTGGCTACATTTGTACTATCACTTCCGTTGTTGTTTAATTTTGATATCGCCAATTCCGGAACGGCGCAATATCTTACAGAGGGAGCTCCTCTGCTGGCAGGAATGGATATTAAATATTTGATAGGATTGGATGGACTCAGTCTCTTGTTGTTCATGCTAACCACATTGATGGGCCCCCTTGTAATCCTCTCTTCATGGGATTCGGTCAAAAAGCATTTAGCTGGGTACTATTCCATGCTATTGCTTCTGCAGACAGCTTCAATGGGGGTTTTTGCTTCATTGGACTTAGTTATTTTCTATGTCTTTTTTGAACTTTCTTTGATCCCCATGTACTTCCTTATTGGAATTTGGGGTGGAAAGGGACGAATCCATGCCACGGTTAAATTCTTTGTTTATACCATGGTGGGTTCGCTCATTATGCTAGTGGGATTAATTTATGTGGGATATGATGCCGGTTCATTCATAGAGGGTTATGGTTTTAGCTCTGACTGGCGTTTTCTCTCCGGTAGTGAGTATCAAATAGGCCTTGTCGAGCAAACCTATCTGTTTGCCGCTTTTGCACTGGCTTTTTGTATCAAGGTTCCCCTCTTCCCATTTCATACATGGTTGCCGTATGCCCATACCGAAGCACCTACAGCGGGGTCTGTGGTGTTGGCTGCTATTATGTTGAAGATAGGGACATACGGTCTGCTTCGAATTTGTTTGCCAATCTTTCCCAATGCATTTGTTGAGTTTGCCCCGTATATGGCGGCGCTGGCTGTAATCGGTATTATTTATGGGGCCTTGGTGGCAATGGTCCAAAAGGATGTAAAGAAATTAGTAGCCTACTCTTCGGTAAGTCACTTGGGGTTTGTAGTGCTTGGTCTTTTTGCAGTGAATGTTATAGGAGTGCAGGGGGCCATTATTCAGATGATTAATCACGGCCTTTCCACCGGAGCGCTTTTCCTTATTGTCGGAATGATTTATGACCGGAGACATACCCGAATGATTGAGGATTTTGGAGGTATTGCCAAGGTTATTCCGGTCTTTGCGGTTATGTTTATGATTGCCACGCTTGCTTCTATCGGCTTGCCGGGATTAAATGGATTTATTGGTGAGTTTCTCATCCTGAATGGTGCATTTAACTCAGAAGTAATACCACAAAATGCTTTTGCCGTTTTTGCAGCACTGGGCGTTATACTGGCCGCAGTTTATATGTTATGGATGTACCAGCGAGTAATGTTTGGTCCGATTAAGCACAAAATAAATGAGAAACTTGAAGACCTAAATGCACGCGAAATCGGTATTTTAGTACCACTTGTTATTTTGATGTTTTGGATTGGAGTTCGACCCGTAGACTTTACCCAATACTCTGAAGCCCAAGTAAATGAATTGCTGGAATCTTCAGAAGACAAGCGGGTAGCCATCCGACAGTCAGCTACCAATCAGGAACTACCTGAATGGGCTTCTACATTATATGATGTGACGAATGAATTAGCATCGCAAAGTAAATCAAAGTAGTAGTACTATGGCACAAACACTAACCTCAGAAAAAATTGAGAAAGCACTTCAGGACCTTCCGGAATGGGAATACACCGATGATAAGATCAGCAAAGAATTCAACTTTGATAATTTCAGGGATGCGGTTAGCTTTTTGGTACGCATCTCTTTTGAGGCTGAAGAGCAGGTCCATCATCCGGAAATAAAGAATGTATATAATACGGTTAATATTTCTCTTTCCACCCATGATGCAGGAGGAAAGGTTACCGAAAAAGATATTAAACTTGCAAAATCGATAGAGTCACTGTATAACAATTAATTGAATGGATTATTTACACGACCTAAACGCTTTTTTACCTGGGACAATAGTAGCGGTAGCAGGACTCGTTGCCCTACTCATAGATGCATATAAAGATGACCATGACGGGATTTTTGGTGTAACCGTTGTTGCATTGGCAGCTAGTCTGACTCTGGCTGTTGTAGATATGTTTGGTCCCGTGGGAGAAGCTTTTTCCGGCATGATTACTTATGGGGGTGTTTCCGCTTTTGGGAATGCCGTGGTATTATTCGGATCGCTTTTCTGTGTACTAATATCGAGGGAATACCTGCAGGCCATTGAGCATGAATTTGGTGAAGTCTATGCCATGATACTCTTTGCTACCGCTGGTATGACTGCCTTGGCCAGTGCCAATAATTTGATTATGATTTTTATTGGTTTGGAGACTATGTCGATGTGCCTGTATGTACTTGCAGGACTCATCAAAGAGCGTAAAAGTGGGGCAGAGGCTGCCCTTAAGTATTTCTTACTTGGTGCTTTCTCAACGGGATTTTTACTGTATGGCATGGCATTATTATACGGGGCAACCGGATCCTTAAGCTTACCGGAAATTGCTCAGCAGGCCAGTTCAGATTTATTGTTTCTTGCTGGAGGAGGGTTATTGCTTGTGGGCTTTTTCTTTAAGGTTTCTGCTGTCCCTTTCCATATGTGGACTCCCGATGTTTACCAGGGTACTCCGACTACGCTTACGGCCTATATGGCTACGGCTTCCAAGTCGGCTTCTTTTATCGCCCTTATTCTGGTGGTATCTAAAATGCTACCAGCCGAAACGGCAGATTGGTCTGCTTTATTAACGGTTGTGGCCATATTAACAATGATCCTGGGCAATATTATTGCGCTGGTACAGGATAATATTAAACGAATGTTGGCCTATTCGAGTATCGCCCATGCAGGGTACCTGCTGGTTGGACTGGCTGCCGGTACCCCTGAAGGTTACAGCGCAGTACTCTATTATCTGTTTGCCTATACTATTATGAATGTTGGTGCATTCGGGGTAGTGGCCTATTATGAGCGTCAACAGGGACTCGATTTTACGGATGTAAACAATTATTCTGGACTTGGCTTTAAGCGTCCACTGATGGGAGTAATGCTTTCTGTCTTTCTGTTTTCACTTGCTGGTATTCCACCACTGGTCGGTTTCTTTGGTAAATATCTGGTATTTGCTGCCGCGGTGAACGCGGGAATGGTTACTTTAGCTGTGATTGGTGTTTTAGCCAGTGCGGCCAGTGTCTATTATTATTTGCGTCCTATGGTCTACATGTACTTCCGCGAGCCCCATAAAGATGTGCCCTTTGTGCATTCAGGAATCCTATATCGCACCACGCTTATTGTGTTAGCTATTATGACCGTATATTTTGGTGTGGCATTTGGCGGATTGCATGATTTGCTTTCCTCTTACTATGCCGGTGACTGGGTGACGGCGGCTCTCTTTTAAATTATTGGTTTAAGAGAGGAGTTGACCGTTAAAATCGGATAGAATAAAATTATTGCTTTGAAAAACAATATTTATTGTTGCAGTAATTGTAATTCATAACAAAAAACGCTATTTTTGCCTGCCTGCTGACAAGTGAAAGTCACTATGTCGGCTGTTTCAAACAGAAACAACCAAAGGAACATATCACATGAGTAAAAACTATTACGAGCTAACCTATATTATAAATCCCGTATTGGAAGACGATCAGTATGAAGAGATCGTTGAAAAATTCACTGAGTTTATCAGAGATAACGGTGGAGAAATTGATGAAGTGGATGAATGGGGAATCCGCAAGTTTGAATTTGAGATGGACAAAAAAACGAGCGGTTACTATGTAAACGCTTATTTTAATGCTCCCGGCGAACTCATAGAAAAGCTGGAGCGTGCCCTCCGAATTGATGATCATATTATGCGTTATTTGACGTTAAAGTATGATGCCAAAATGTTACGTCACCGCGAACTTCAGCGCAAAAATGCGGTGCCTACCGTCTTTGTTGACGATGAGGAGGAAGAAGAGGAAGACGAAGATTAATTTAAATCCATTTCTATAACTACAATTATTTTTTGTTATGATTAAGAATCCATCACATCCGAAGAAAAATCAGATAAAAACCAGAAAGTGCAAGTTTTCCAAGGCTGGCATTGAGTACATTGATTATAAAAATACTGATCTGTTGCAGCGATTTATGAATGATCAGGGAAAGATTTTGCCACGGCGTGTTACGGGTACAAGTGCGAAGTATCAGCGTCAGCTTTCCCGCGCAATCAAACGTGCCCGCTTTTTGGGTATGATTCCATATGTAGCAGATAACCTCCGATAAAAAATTTCTTATTTCTATGGCTAATAAATACATGAAGTTAATTTTAAGAGAAGATGTTGAAAAGCTCGGCGATTCTGGTGATATCGTTGAGGTAAAGGCTGGTTATGGCCGTAATTATTTGATTCCCCAGGGTAAAGCTATGATGGCTACTGACGGAGCCCTTAAGCGGTTAGAACGAATGAGGGAAAAGGCAGAACGACGTGCCGAACTGACAATAGAGTCAGCACAAAATATGGCTGATCAGCTGGAAACAACGTCGGTTACTATTCCTGTTTCCGTAGGTGAAGATGAACGTATCCACGGTTCTGTAACAAATCAAGATGTTGCAGATGCATTAGAAGAACGAGATATTGCAATAGATAAGCGTAAGATTTCGTTAGATCAAGACATCAATACATTGGGAGAATATACTGCCACAGTTAATCTGGTTGGAGATATAAAGGCACAGATTAAAGTATGGGTAGTTAAGAAATAGTTTCCCGCGTTTCATTTAAGTTAGTGGGTATGAAAAAAGTTATATTATTTTTAATGGGGAGCATCATGGTGATGTTATCCCCATTTTTTGTTTATAGTCAGGTGTTAGACCCAGTTTCTTACTCCATTACGGATGCTCCTGAAGAGCTGGCTGGAGGTGAAGTTGCAGAAATTACCATTGAGGTTTCCATTGAAGGCAAGTGGCATCTGTATTCTATCGCTAACGATCCTGATGCCGGACCGTATCCTACCCAGTTCTCTTCTGCCAATCCGGATATGGCAATTGCTGGTGATGTTTCGGAATCCGAACCATCTATAGAGATGGATCCGAATTTCAATACTGAACTGGGTTGGCATACCGGATCTGCTACTTTTACGGTTCCAGTTGCTTTTAAGCCTGATGTAGAAGGTTCCACCATGATTGATTTGGAGGTATTATACCAGGTTTGTGATGATAAATCCTGCCTGCCTCCTAAGACTAAATCTATTACCAAGTCGGTTTCTATTTCCGGTGTTGCAGATGATCCTTTTACAGACTTTGAAGAACAGGATAATGCTGAAGAATCTGAAGAGAAAACTTCTGCAGTAAATGATGGGGCGGAAGGACAGAGTCAGGCTCTCTCAGATGAGGACACAAGTGTTACAGAAGAGGTAAACACAAGCGAAGGTGGCTTGGGCGGAGGTGGAATATTTTCTTTTCTTTGGATCGCTTTAACAGCCGGTTTTGCGGCTTTGCTCACTCCTTGCGTATTTCCGATGATTCCACTGACTGTCTCCTTTTTTTCCAAGCAGAAAGAGGGTCAGGGCAGCCGTGCCATTGGTCAGGCTCTCGGTTTTGGAATGGCTATTGTTCTTACCTTCACAATCTTGGGAGCTCTTTTAGCCCTTTTCATTGGAGCCTCAGGAGCGAATCAATTTGCGGCAAATCCTTGGGTAAACCTGTTTATAGCTATTATGCTTGTGATATTTGCTGTGAGTCTTTTGGGAGCTTTTGAATTACGCCTGCCGCATCAATTAACAAACTGGCTGAATAAAAAAAGCAATGAAAGTTCCGGGGTTATAGGAATTTTATTTATGGCGCTAACAATTAGTGCCGTCTCGTTCTCATGCACAGCGCCGTTTGTAGGGGGAGTTTTGGCCGCTACAGCCGGCGGAGAATGGTTTTATCCAATTATTGGTATGGCCGGTTTTTCAGCGGCATTTGCCAGTCCCTTTGTATTTTTTGCTCTTTTCCCCAGATGGTTAGAATCTCTTCCTGAGAGCGGATCGTGGATGAATGTGGTTAAAGTATTATTGGGTTTTATAGAACTGGCTGCAGCCGTTAAATTTCTATCTAACGCTGACTTGGTATGGCAATGGGGTTTGGTATCTCGTCCCTTCGCTATTGCAGCCTGGATAGCTATATTCTTTGTAGCAGGTTTATACGTCTTGGGAGTGTTCTCATTATCTCATGAGGAAAAGCCAAAAAGAATTGGAACAGGCCGGTTGATGCTGGCACTCCCGTTCATACTTTTTAGTTTCTATCTTGTTCCTGGATTGCTTGGAGCCTCGCTTGGAATTTGGGATTCTTGGCTACCTCCGAAGCAGGCTACAGATGTAAGTATTGTCCGAACCCTCGCACAGCAAGGGGCAACAGGCACAAATGAAACGGAAGAAAGTCAATGGTCTTCCAATTATGAAGCTTCTTTAACGAATGCAAGAGAAGCGAATAAGCCTATATTTATTGACTTTACAGGCTATACATGCACAAATTGCCGGGCAATGGAATCAAATGTATTTCCACTTAGTTCTATTCAAAAACGATTTGCAAAAATGGAGCAAGTGCGTTTATATACAGACGATGGATCTGAGGGTCCAAAAAATCAACAATTTCAATTTGAACTTACGGGTACGGTAGCGTTGCCTACTTATGTAATTGTTGATCCTCAAAGTGAAGAAATTATTACACAACTGGTTGGCTATGCCGGCCAAGAGGAATTTCAAAATTTTTTGGATACAGGTCTTAAACTTTTTGAACAAAAAGCTAACAGGGTTAAAAGTGGATGATATAGTTTTAGAAAGATAAATTTTGTTAAAATGACGTTTTAAAAGGTGGAAATTTAAAAATAATGACTTCTGCCTTTGACTTTTTAATTAAATTAATCTATCATTTTCCATCTTTCAGACCCCTTATTAACAGATAACTAATATAATTTAAC
>JBEPXF010000025.1:0-19406 GCA_041642075.1 Fodinibius sp. | reverse complement strand
TCTGTCTTCGCTCGATATTTGGAAAACAATTTTGCAGCCGGGGGTTCGCCATTGCATAAAATGAGCATTTTATCCATACAAAAAGGCCTCAATAAGTTTTAACCGGATATTGGACGGGTATGATACAGTAAAAATGGGATAGATTATACCCCTGAAAAAAATATTGCTTTCTTCATAGCTATGTACCATTTTAATAAGCTTATTTTTTGCGGTCTAATCCGTTGTTATGTTTGAAGAACTCATCCAAAAATTAAAGGAATATCGTACCGTAGGCGTTTATTCTCATATTCGGCCAGACGGTGATTGTATAGGTGCGCAGGTAGCAGCCTGTCTCTGGTTGGAAAAAAACGGTATCGAGACGTATGCCTTTAATGATGATGAAGTACCGTTAAATCTTCAGTGGCTTGCTGAATACTATCCCATACAGAAGCCGGATGAGTCTCTTTTGAAGAAATGTGATGCATTTCTTGTTCTTGATGGTAATTCTCCAAAACGTTTTGGTAGTTTTTCAGATTACATTCAGGATGATCCCAAGCCGACCTATATGGTTGATCATCATCCCGACCCTTATGATGGCTTTGATTTCAGCATTTCAGTAGAGGAGGCTTCTTCAACATGTGAACTCATCTTTCATCTTTTCCTTCAGAATGATGTTTCTCAGGTTGATGAACAGGTCGCAAAAGCGCTCTATACGGGTATTTTAACGGATACCGGCTCCCTGCAATATGACAGCGTTACTCCAGAGACCATGAATATTGCTTCTGAGTTGTTGCGCCTCGGCCAGTTCCGCCCCAATGAAGTGGCCGAGAAGGTGTTTTCCAATAAAAGTTTAAATCAACTGCACCTGCTCAGTAAGGCGGTGGGCACGATTGAATTATTCGAAGACAATCAAATCGCCATCATGTACGTTACTAAAGAAATGCTTGAAGAAACCAATACCACTAACGATGATACTGAAGGCTTTGTAGCCTATCCGCTGAGCGTGAGGGGCATTAAGGCCGCCGTATTGTTTAAGGCACTGGGCGATGGCGTTAAGATGAGCCTGCGATCCAAAAGTGACGAAGTGGATGTCAATAAATGGGCTCGTGAGATTGGCGGTGGAGGCCATAAAAAGGCTTCCGGAGCTTGGCATCCGGGTCCCCTTGAAGAAACCATACGGGAAATTGTGGAAATTGGGTCCAAGCAGTTAGTAAGCGTGGATAAGTCGTAATATAAATTTTCCGAATATTGAGATGAAATATTCTCTTTTTGGCATAACTGCCGCATTCCTGTTTCTCCTTTTATTTATTACAAGTTGTGCTGATGTACCTCAGCAAGAGAATACCAATAAAGCCCAAAGTCGGGTGATGCAGGCCTCGGGTTCTTCCCTCTCACAATCCACCTCTCCTTCCGAAAATGGGGAAGGAACCAGCAGCACACAATCAGTAGAAGGCAGTCAGCCTGCAAACCAAGATATTTCTGAAAGTCGAAGAACCGCCATTACCAATGCGGTGGAAAAGGTAAGTCCAGCTGTAGTCAGTATTACGGTTACGGAAGTTGTAACACGTAGGGGACAGGCGTTCAGTGAATATTATAACCGGTTTTTTTCTGTACCTATGGAGCGTGAGGTAAGCAGTATGGGGTCGGGATTTATCATTAGTAAGGATGGTTTGGTGGTAACAAACCAACATGTGGCCGGGGAAAATGCCAAAAAGGTTGTGATTTCCCTGCCGGAAGGATCACAATATGAGGCTGAAGTCCTCGGCTCGGATGAACTAGCAGATCTTACACTGCTTAAAATGGATGCCGATCGTGATTTCCCTGCTGTAGAGTTTGGCAATTCGGACAGTGTGATTGTAGGGGAGTGGTCATTAGCTGTGGGTAATCCATTTGGGTTGTTTAAATCCGCGAGACCTTCGGTAACGGTGGGGGTTGTAAGCGCTAAGAACAGAGATTTTCGTCCGAATCCCAATGAGCCGCGCGTATACATGGATATGATACAAACCGATGCAGCCATTAATCGCGGAAATTCAGGAGGTCCGCTGGTTGACAGTGAAGGGAATGTGATTGGGGTAAATACCTTCATATTTACCGGTGGTACCAGTGGGGGCTTTGTAGGATTAGGATTTGCTATTCCCAGTAACCGGGTACAGAAAATTATAAGTCAACTCGAACGTTCGGGTGGGGTGCAACTTTCCTTTGATCCCGGCTTGAGTACTGCGGAGATGACCTATCAAATAGCTGCCCGATATAACCTTCCGGCGGTAACGGGACTACTGGTCCAAAGTGTCAATCGTGATGGTCCTGCTTTTGAGGCAGGAATTGTTCCAGGAGATATTATACTTAGAATTGGAGATGAACGGATACAAAGCCAGATGCACGCTCAGGCCCTTATGAGAGAGTTTTCTGAAGGGGACTCCATGCTTGTAGAATTATGGCGACGGGGTGACCGTTATGAAACGGAGTTATACCTGCGAAAAAAAGTGGAAGAGTAATAGTGATATGCGTTAATTATCCTTTTCATTTCTGTCCAGGAATTTCTGCACTCGCTGATGGTGAAGGTCGCTTTCCCAGAATCGGGTAAAAGCCTCGAGTTCTTCCTCAATAGCCTTCCATCGGGCATGGGCCAATTGCAGAGCCTGTTCTTTTAGGTTTTTGATAAAAGTCCGATCGTTATGAGTGAGTTGTTCTGCCCATTTCCAGCTATCCCCGGAGAGCTTTTCAGGATCAGCCAGTCGATCAATTAGATTGTATCGGAGTGCTTCTTTGGCATCAACTATTTTTGCTGCTCCCAGCCAGCGCAGGGCTGTAGAGCGCCCGACACGTTCCACAAGGCGTGTAAGCCCGCCCCAGCCAGGGGGGAGGTAGAACTTGCCTTGGGTAAAACCAAAGACAGCATCGGAGGAAGCGATCCGGAAATCAAAGGCAAGCATGGTCTCACACCCGCCCCCGTAAGCTGCTCCATTTATCGAGGCAATAGTCCAGCAGGGCAGCTTTTCAATGCGTGTGAGAAGATTGACCATGCGTTGAGCCATAGGTTTTGCATCCTCAGCTTTCTTCAGGGTATGGAATTCGCGCAGATCACCGCCAGAAATAAAAGATTGGCTGCCGGATCCTTTAAGAATCAGACACCGAGTCTCTCGATCATCTTCGATACGCTGGATAAGGGTTTCCAGTGCTTCTATCACTTCAAAGTTTACGGCATTGTGTTTTTGCGGCCGGTTGACAATGGTCTGACAGATATTATTTTTAAATTCGACTTTTAGGATACTCAATGTTAGATTAAGGCCGTATTAATTAAGGTGATATATATGATCAATAGTAAATAGAAACTATATGTATCTTGTCAATAAAGAAAAAATAAATCGATCACTGTCTGCAAAAATAGTAGATGCGCGCGTAGCCCAGGTTTTTAATTCGTTTGAGAAGGTGCTTGTCACATCCTCTTTTGGAACTACTTCTGCTGTATTATTGCACTTGGTAAGCCGGATTAATCCCGGTTATCCTATTTATTTTATTGACACTGGGTACCACTTTGATGAAACACTTACCTATAAAAAACGGCTGACGCGCCTGTTGGATCTTAATGTGATAGATATACATCCTGATAAAGAACGGCACAAAATAACTGAAGAGAAGCAGCTATGGAGTCAGGATGCAGATAAATGCTGCCAAATAAATAAGGTCGAACCTATCGAGGAGGTGAAAGCTAAGCACGACGTGTGGATGTCGGGATTGATCGGCTTTCAAAATGATCATCGCAATACCTTGCAGATCGTTGATGAAAAAGACGAAATACTTAAATTTTATCCTCTCATCGATTGGAATAGTTCGCTGGTTGAAGAATATATTGTTGGCCATGGATTACCCCAGCATCCACTAAAAGAGCAGGGTTACCACTCTGTTGGCTGTACCCACTGTACTGTACCGGGAGTGGGACGCAATGGAAGATGGAATGACCAGTCAAAGACGGAGTGCGGATTACATATCAAGAGTTAAAAAAGAATATGATGAGAATGACTTGATGTTTTATAGTCTTAGCTACTCTCAAATATCATCGATCTCGTAATTTATTTCTTGTTTTCTTGAGTTTTTAAGCAGCCAGTGCTGGTATTCTTCATTTCCTTCCTGTTCGGTAAGTTGTAGTGAGATAACACAAGGACAGTCGTAGTTATGCAACTCTTCTACCCGTTTGGTAAGATCCTTCACGTTATGATAAGGGGTTTTAGCGATCAGAATTGTTTCTTGATCTTCGACTATTTCTCCCTCCCAGCGATATATGGATTCCATACCGTCTACAATATTTACGCAGGCCGCCAGTTGTTCTTCAACCAGAGTCCGGCCTATGAATTTGGCTTCTTCCTTGTTTGGAGCTGTTATATAGACAAGACGCAGATTGAAAAACATGGTAATTTAAGTTTATTGATAATTTGGCAGAACCTATAAGCTACAAAAAACATTAAATGGCTCATAGCGATTTGAGGTGGCCGCTTAAATTATTTCTGTTGAAAAATGGGCAAAAAAGCCGTAGTTTTCGTGGCTCTGAAACCCCCGTGAATCATGGATGATCGGGGGTTAGCGTTTCTGCGAGAGTGGCGGAATTGGTAGACGCGCTAGATTTAGGATCTAGTGCCTTTTTGGCGTGGGGGTTCGAGTCCCCCCTCTCGTACAAATTCAACATAATAGTTAAGTAATATAATATTACTATTCTAATTAAATAAGCAAATTCTGTGGAAATTACTGTAAACGACATCACCTCTGTTGACAAAGAAATTGTTATTTCGGCACAGCGCGAAGACCTGGAGCCGAACTTTAAAGAGGCCTATAAAAAATATCGCGGTCAAATTAATATGCCTGGATTTCGTCCCGGTAAAGTGCCGCTTAAGATTGTTCGAAAGCGCTTTGGCGATGAAATAGAACGGGAAGAGGTTAATAAATATGTTCAGGATGTATTCGAGAATGAGGTTGTTCCCGAATACGATCCCGTTGGCGAAAGTCAAATGCTCGACCTGATTTGGGAAGAGGATGAGCTGGAAGCAAAGTTTAAGATTGGTGCCCGCCCTGATTTTGAGTTGGGTGACTTGCAAGAAGTCTCTGTTGATCGGTTAATACACGACGTAACAGATGAAGAAGTTCAAGACGAGATTGACCACCATCTGGAACAGCAGGGGAATTGGGAAGTTGTAGAAGAAGAGATTACCGAAGAAAGTAAAGTAACTGTTGATGCAATCCATCTGGATGAGGATGGCGAGCCTGTTGAGGAAGAAACGGATGAAGGACAGGTTATCGATTTGCGTAAGGAGGAATTTGCACAGTTTAAGGATGATCTGCTGGGGCATGAAACCGGTGATGAGGTAGATGTTACACTTGGAGAAGGAGAGGATGCAGATACCTTTCGGCTAGTCATCCAAAAGGTGGAGAAATTACATAAAGCTGAACTTACGGATGCATTTGCCAAGCAGCAGAGCAATGAGGAAGCAAAAAATGTTGATGAATATAAAAGTCTGGTCAAAAGCCGTATCCAGGATTATTACGATCAGTCTGCTGATGATTTATTCAAGAACGATGTAGTCGATGAACTTGTTGATACACATGATTTCGAAGTTCCGGAAGTGTTTGTTAACCAAGTGGAAAACCAATATGTAGAGCGTGTAAAGCAACAGTCCGGAGGAGAACTTCCTCCTAGTTTCGATGAAGAGGAGTACAAAGAAGAGATTCATGACAGGGCTGTACGCGACGCAAAGTGGTTTTTCCTAAATGAAAAACTGCAAGAAAAATTTGACGATATCGAGATAAAACCCGAAGATATAGATGCTCAGCTTGAACAGCAGGCAGCCCAGTACGGGGTAAGTGTTGATCAAATGAGAAATCTTTTTGCACAGAACCCGCAGCAGTTGGAAAGCCTGCGGAATAATATTCGCGAGAATAAGGTATTCGACAAGCTGAAGGAAATTGTTGAAGTTAATGAAATCGATAAGGAAACTTATCAGCAGAAGCACGATGAAAAAGTCAAAGCTTAAGTGAAGGCTGTGATCAATTTTTTTGAATAAAATTTAGTTTTTATTTCCAAGTAGATTATGAATAAACAACCATTATTTGAAATGCCCGATACGGAAAATGCCGATGTTTCCCAGATACAGAACAACAATTTGGTACCAATGGTGGTCGAGAAGACCGAACGGGGAGAGCGCGCATTTGATATATATTCCCGATTGCTTAAGGATCGTATCATCTTTTTGGGAACGCCGGTTAATGATACCGTAGCAAGTTCGATTGTGGCTCAGTTGTTATTTCTTGAATCTGAAGATCCCGAAAAGGATATTAATCTTTATATTAACAGTCCTGGTGGGGTCGTGTCGGCAGGATTCGCAATTTATGATACCATGCAGTATGTTAAGTGTGATGTGGCAACTACCTGTGTGGGTATGGCGGCATCCATGGGGGCCGTTCTGCTGGCCGGAGGGGCAGCAGGGAAAAGGAATTTATTACCCAATGCCCGTGTGATGATTCACCAGCCTCTGGGTGGTGTGCGCGGACAAGCCAGTGATATTGAGATTGAGGCACAGGAAATTCTTCGCATAAAGAAACTAATTAGCAGTATTTTGGCCAAGCACAGCGGTAAGGATGCAGAGCAGGTCATGGAAGATTCCGATCGCAATAAATGGATGAGCGCCGAAGAAGCAAGGGACTACGGATTGATCGATAATATCATGGAGCGCGACAAAAATAAAGAAGAGTAATCTTATAGTTTAGCAAAGATTATGAGCGATAAAGAACAGCACAATAACGACAATACCATCCACTGTTCTTTTTGTGGCCGATCAAGCCATGAAGTTAATAGTATGGTAGCAGGACCTGATGATGTATACATCTGTGACCGCTGCGTGGCTGATGCTTCTGGCATCGTGAAGAGCGATCTGGCCTCTATGTCTAAGAAGCGAGAGAAGAACTATCAGCAGCTGCTTAAGCCGGCAGAAATTAAGGCCAAGCTCGATGAATATGTAATTGGTCAGGAGGGAGCAAAGAAAACGCTTTCTGTTGCGGTATATAACCACTATAAGCGTATCAACTCAGATCTGCAGGATGAGTTCGACGATACCGAGGTTGAAAAGAGTAATATTATGCTGTTGGGTCCGACTGGTTGCGGTAAAACGCTGTTGGCACGAACCATGGCAAATATTATCGATGTGCCGTTTACCATTGCCGATGCAACCGTACTTACGGAAGCGGGTTATGTAGGTGAAGATGTAGAAAGTATTCTTTCGAGCCTTTTACAGTCGGCCGATTATGATGTGGAGCAGGCCAAACGCGGCATTGTTTATATCGACGAGGTAGATAAGGTTGCCCGTAAAAGCGACAATCCTTCTATCACACGTGATGTATCCGGTGAGGGAGTCCAGCAGGCTTTATTGAAAATCCTGGAGGGAACTGTTGCTAATATACCTCCCAAAGGAGGACGCAAACATCCCGAGCAGAGTTTTATTCAGGTAGATACTTCTGATATCCTGTTTATATGCGGAGGGGCCTTTAGCGGTCTTGAAGAGATCATAGCGCGACGAATGTCCGTTAGCTCTCTTGGTTTCCATTCTGAAGAACAGGTAACTTTCGATAAAGAAGATCCGGATATCTTCACCTATGTAGAATCAGAGGATTTACAGCGCTATGGACTGATTCCGGAGCTTATCGGACGCCTGCCCGTTATTTCAGGCCTCCACCAGCTCTCAAAGGATGCCATGATCGATATTCTCGTCAAGCCCAAGAATTCTCTGCTGAAACAATATAAGAAGCTGTTTCAGATGGAAGGGGTTGAACTCATTATTGAGGAGGAGGCACTTGAACTTATTGTTGAGAAAGCGCTTAAGAGAAAAACCGGTGCCCGGGGACTTCGTTCTATCATGGAGTCATCAATGCTGGAGATTATGTTTACGCTGCCTTCTATGAAAAACATAGAGCGGTGCGTAATAACCAAAGAAACTATTGATGAAGATGCTCCGCCGGTTTATGAGAAACGGAAGGCATCGGCATAATAACTTTGAAAAAAATAGCAGAAAAGGCATCATCATTCGGTGATGCCTTTTTTATTTTGTAAGATATATCTGATAACCCTGTGAGAATACCCTGAAAGGGTGCTATGAAACCATACTTTACGTCAAATAGAATTAATATTTTCCTGGTAGTATTGTTCATATTACTGGGTATCGGTTCTTTTGCCTATAATCAGTATTTGATCAGTCGTATACTGCAACAGGAAAAATCGGGAGTGGAATTGTGGGCAAAGGCTATTGAATACACGAGCAATCCGGTTCAGGAGGAAATCAGCCAAAATTTACTTGAGGCCGCGAATTATCTTCGCAGGGAATCATTTGTACCGGACAGTGTCATTCAGCTTATTGAGGATGCTGAAGCCGACCGTACGTCCCAAACCTTTGTAACACAAGAAATTGTGTTAAGTGAAGATCGTTTTTTAGTTCCCAGGGTTATTGCAGATAAAAACGGTGAGATTTTTTTTAGGGAGGATGTAGATACGAATATGGATGATCAGGATCTCATTGAGTACTATTCCTCTATGAATGAACCTATTGAAATAAGGATGGTAGGTGACGATTATGATATAACACAGTATGTGTATTATGGAGAAAGTCCTACGGTCCGGTATTTGCGATACTTTCCATATATTCAACTTAGTTTGTTGGCTCTTCTGCTGGGAATTGGATTTGTCAGTTACCGCACCATTAGCCGTTCGGAACAATCGAACCTGTGGGTGGGCATGACTAAAGAGGCTGCACACCAATTAGGTACGCCTCTTTCCAGCATGTACGGTTGGATAGAGCTATTGAGGGAAGAGAAAAAAGGTGATGAGTTTACTGAGCGTATTTGTGATGAGCTGGAAAATGATATCAGCAGGCTTCGCGGAGTGTCAGAACGGTTTAATCAGATCGGATCAGAACCTGAACTTGAATACCATCGCCTGGCACCAATTATTGAAGATGTCGTCAATTATATGAAGCATCGTTTACCGAAGCACGGTAAAAATGTAGATGTATTCTGCGAACTTGAGTCAGGAATTCAGGCTAAAGTTAATCCCGATTTATTTCAGTGGGCCCTGGAGAATCTAATTAAAAATGCGATGGATGCCATCAAATCCTCTGCAACTAAAGCGCAGGTCTCCGTAAAAATGAAGCGGGTAGAGAATGAGGTCATCATCGAAATTGCTGATACCGGGGTGGGAATTGAAAAAAAGTATCAAAATGAGATTTTTAAACCGGGATATAGTACTAAAAAGAGAGGCTGGGGGCTTGGGCTTAGCCTCACCAAACGCATTATTGAGGGTTACCACAAAGGTAAGTTGGTGCTTTATGATACAGAAGTGGGCAAGGGTACAACAATGCGAATAGTCCTGAAGGTAGATCTTACAGAGCTTCCCGACAAAAAATCATCAGAACCTTCAACGGCTAAGACATAGGAGTACTAATCTGGCTGATAACCACGATCTTGAGCATATTCCATTAATTGGGATTTCAACAAATTACGTCCCCTGTGTAGCCTGGAACGGATAGTGCCAATGGGGACATCCAGCATATTTGCTATCTCTTCGTAGGTAAATCCTTCAACGTCACATAGCAGTACAACTGTTCTAAAGTCTTCTGGAAGTTCATCAAGGGCATTGGAGATGTCATCGTCAATCAAATCACGGAACATCTTGTCTTCGAGGTCAGAGGTATCCGTTCGTTCAGCACGGATTGTCTCATAGAAAGTAGACACCTCGTCATAGTCAACCTGGTTGGGCTTTTTAGACTTTTTCCGGTAGTTGTTTATATAGGAGTTTTTTAGAATACGGAAAAGCCATGCTTTGGCGTTGGTACCTTTTTCGTAACTGCTAAAAAAACGATACGCTTTGACAATAGTATCCTGAACCAGATCCTCCGCATCACTGGGATCGGATGTCAGGCGTAGAGCAAAATTATACATAGCGTCTAAATGAGGAATAATCTCTTCCTCGAAGTCTTCCTGCTTTTGGACTTCCTCCTTCGTTAATTCGGCCATTCCCTATATCAGCTTCTGATTGCTAATGTTTAAAACTGCTATTTTTACCATTACCTGTATTGCTCAGCTTGATCAATTAGTATAATATTGATTTTGTATATAAAATCTTAATCGGTTTAACTAATGAGCTTCATAGGCATTACATATACCAATTAACATACATAAATTTTGTGAAGCTTTCTTAAATACAATATAACCTTTTACATACCAATATATTTAATTAGAAAACAATAACCATCAGATCGTAAATTGCATGGGTCCAGGCAGCCATGCCAAAGCCCCGCCAAATATAAATGGCATTTAAAGATAGACCAAAAAGGAATCGGAATAAGAAGGAGCCAAGTGTAAAAGGATCACCCATTGATCCAATATAATGAGCTAAACTAAAAAGAAGGGCTGCAATTATAATGGCCCCAGCATAAGCCACCCCTTGTTTTTTGAAGAAATAGTTAAATACCCATAGCAATGCCGAAACTAAAATGACGCGGAAAAATAACTCTTCATAAAGTCCGGCGCCCAGGGAAAGTGCCATTTTTTGTAGTATTGACAGACTTTCAATGGGAGAGCTTTGTATAAGTTGCACTAGGCTACCGACTGTAAGAGAGATTAGGACTGACAGGACAAAAGCATAGATCGACGCCTCAAATATCATGACAAGAAAATACCTTAATTTAAGGGAAGAGAGGCGATGGCGCTCTTTATACAAAATAAAAAGACCGAGAAGAGCAACCAGAATTAATGTTAGGGAAAGCACATTTGGATCTACATAGGAAAATAATGTTTTGATCCACATGTCCACAGAAATGCGTACAATCTGATCCTGCCCCGGCTGAGATATGCGGATAAGAATTTCGTAGAGAATCAGCAACGGAAGACTAATCAGGTAACTATACAGCAAAGAATGGGTAGTAGAGAAATACCGCTTTATAGTACTGCCGGGTTTTGTCATCAGTTTTGGAAAATTGTTGCGGAGCCGCTACTGCCGGAATAATTCAGGACGTCCCATGCGGCAGCCGATAGCTTGAGCCCATCGCCAGTAATACGATCATTTATTCGCACAAAAATACCATGCGGATAATCGGGATTTTCTACAAAAATAACAGAGCCCAATGCGATATTTGAATGAGCGCCGGTTAGCGCATCGGGATTATAGAGCTCACCACTGGTTGTTGGGGTTGCTTTGGCTTTTTGCTGGTAGGAAGAAACCGATATTGATCCAAGGTTTTCCATCGAGCTGCTATTTTTAGCATAGGGATTCTCAAATGTTTTACTGGGAGGGGCCAAAACCGTTACCTCCTCTCCGTTCCGCAGGGTTGAGGAAGTAATATCCGGATTTAAAGCATGAAACTCCTCTTCATCCATTTCAAATTTTTCAACCAAATCTGATATTGATGTAGAACCACTTACCCTGTGATTGGTAAATTGGCCTTGTGCCGAAGAGCTGGCTGTTGATGCTACAGAGGGAGTCGAAGAGGTCGCTCGCACCGTTAATCGTTGCCCAACCCGGATTGTATTCGATGAAAGGTTGTTCAATTCCTTCAATTGATCGACTGTCATTCCGTGTTCCTGGGCAATTTTAAACAGAGAGTCATTATTCTTAACGGTATAATAGGTGTTGGTTTGGGTATCTTCTTCAGTAGTAATCGACTCCTCTCCACTTGCACTGGTTTCAGGAGGATATATCGTAAGCTGTTGACCAACATTTAAATTGTTTGATTCAATGTTATTCCATGATTTTAGTTCGGCAATTGTAACATTATACTGTTTGGATATCGAAAAAAAGGTTTCGTTATCTTTGACGGTATGTATTACAGGATCTTCATCCTGCTCTTGGTTTGAAGAGGAGGTCGGCCGAATTATCAATTCGGTGCCGACTGAAAGCTCATTAGCATTAATATCATTCCATGCCTCCAGCTGCTCTACTTCAACACTATATTGATCTGCAATATTGAACAGTGTTTCCCCTTGTTGGACGGTATGGGTCGTGGTTTGTGCCAGAGAAACTCCCGGCAGTAACACGAAGGAAGCTAAAATAATCCCAACAATACCGGCCAGAAAATATGTTCTGTTTTTAGTCATGGCTAATTTCATCTATTTCTATTTGCACATTTTGAAGAGCTTCTTTCAATTCTGATTTTGTTCGAACTTTGTTTTGCTGGTCAGCTTTTGGAATACCACGCTCAAAGATTTTTTTAGCATCATTGAGTCGATCCTGTAATTCATAAAGCTTCCCCAAGTGATAATATACTCCTACATAGTCAGGATCGTTATTGAGGATATCCTCAAACAGAATACGGGCATTTTTTAGCTGGTCCTCTTTTCGAAATTCCAGGGCTAAAGCAAACTTGGAAAAAGAATCACCTGGATTCTTTTTAATCTGTTGAGCCAGCTGTTTTATTTTTAATTTGGTATCCTCATTCATAACGTTGTAGATAACGTATCAGGATTAATCCTATTTTAGTCTTTTGAATAGCGTTCTTCAATTTCAGAAACCGAATCACCACCGAACTTTTCCAGAAAGGCGTTAGCCAGAACCGGGGCGATAACACTTTCTATTACCACAACAGCACGGGGCAGCGCGCAAACATCCGAGCGCTCATAACGGGTATCTTTTTCTTCCTTCGTATTTATATCTACGGTGCTTATAGGCGTAAGCATGGTAGGAATTGGTTTCATCACGCCGCGGATGATCAGAGGCATACCGGTTGTTACGCCCCCTTCGATGCCGCCCATCCGGTTAGTGCGACGCTTAAATTGATCATCTTCGTAGGTGATTTCATCGTGTACTACCTGACCGTGGCGCCGGCCGGATTCGAATCCCTGTCCAATTTCAACGCCCTTCATAGCCTGGGTTCCAATAATGGCTTGAGCTAGCTGTCCATCAAGCTTTCGGTCCCAGTGTACGAAACTTCCCAGTCCGACCGGGAGGCCGGTTACCAGTATTTCCCAATGTCCTCCAAGAGAACTTCCTTCTTTACGACGTTTGATAATAAGATCGCGCATTTGTTCGGTAAGTTCTTCGTCAAGGCAGCGTACTGGTGATTCATCAGCCGTCCGGAAGACTGTTTCCGCTCCATCTTTTAGCATGGGGTCAACAACAGAACGGACCGACTCCCATGGCTGTTCATAGCCTACACTTCCGATACGGGTTACATGTCCGCCTATTTCAATACCAAAATGTTTTAACAGTTTTCTAGCAATTGAACTACAGGCTACACGCATAGCTGTTTCACGAGCACTGGATCGCTCTATCGAGGGACGAATATCATCGTATCGATACTTTTGTACGCCGGTGAGATCCGCATGGCCCGGTCTCGGTACGGTAATGGGGTCCACATCATCCCCGTTGCCTTCCTTGGCCATTACCTTAGGCCAATTGGCATCATCTTTTTCAAAGGCACGATTGGGCATTTGCAGTGCTATAGGCGCACCAGTCGTTTTCCCGAAGCGCACTCCCGAGAGTATCTCAGCACGGTCTTTTTCAAATGCCATACGCCCGCCGCGGCCGTATCCTTTTTGGCGGCGCGCAAGGTGTAACGCAATTTCATCTTCTGTAATGGAGAGTCCTGCAGGGACTCCTTCAATAATACCAGTTAATTGGGGACCATGAGATTCCCCTGCTGTTAAATAACGTATCATACAATATCAGGATTATTAGTAGTCTGTGAATTAATTATATCTAAAAAATTATAAGTGGAAACGCGGTCAGAAATAGATCTATCATCATCACACCCTTCTTTGCGTAACTTTTTTATATCTTTAACATCGCCCAAAACAATAAGGGAATCGCCGGCCGAAATAGTGTCTTCACTTCCGGGATTAAATTGGATGATGTCTTTATCTTTTGAAATGATAGCAATAATGGCGACAAAATATTTTTGACGTATTTTAGCTTCGGAAAGCGTTTTTCCATCAAGCTCCGATCCCTCTGTTACTCGGATTTCTTCAAAAACATGATTTTGCATATCATCATCGGTCGCCCCGCCCTGTATATGATTGATAAATTGATCCACGTGAGGACGCAAGATGACATTAGCCATTCGGTCCGCTCCAATCTCATAAGGAGAGATAACTTTATCTGCTCCCGCTCGTAAAATCTTTTTTGTATTTTTATGCTGGTTGGTTCTAACTAAAATAAGTAAATCTTTGTTCAGTTCCCGGGCAACGAGAGTTGCAAATACATTATCCTGGTCGCGCGATAAGGTGCATATAAATCCTTTAGCCCGGTCAATACCGGCTTCTCTGAGAACTTCTTCTTCTTGAGCATCTCCGGAAACATACAGAAGTTGATCATCTTTTATGTCTTCAATTTTTCTATCGTTCTTTTCAATAATGATCAATGGAATGTCAGCTTTTTTTAAGACCTGAGCAATTCGATGACCTATACGTCCATATCCTGCGACGATATAATGATTATCCATCTTTTTAAGTTGCGCCTTCATAGCTTTAACTCTAAATATTTCACTTTCAAAAATAAGTTGCGTTGTTTGTGTGGCAATATACGATATTACTCCTATACCCATTACAAAGATAACAATGGTAAATACGCGGCCTGCTGTTGACATATTCGTTAACTCAGAAAAACCGATGGTTGTTATAGTAATAAAAGTCATATAAAAACCATCAAAAAAACTCATTCCATCAATAAGATGATATCCGATAGAACCAACAAAAAAAATCACAGTTAATACCGTAAGCGCAATGCCAATGCGAAACGCTATAATATTGTCAATAATGTCTTTAAAAAAACTTTTCATATTCTACATATTATTGGCATAATCGAATGATTACAATATAGTTGAAAAAATAAAGTGTACGAAATGACAACGACATAGAAATTTAATAGTTTCCAAGGTTGATATAGAAAAACTATTTTTATGGAATCACTTGAAAAATTTGGGAAGTACAGCTTGCTCTTGTACAGATCGTTGCGATCGTTGTACGAGGTAAATACATATAAAAAGAATCTGGTTAGTGAGTTGTTGAAAATAGGATATGAATCTGTTCCTATCGTTTTATTGACTGGAGTATTTACCGGGGCTGTTATGACTATACAAACTGCATATCAGCTGGATATTGCCTTTATTCCAATTTCTGTGATTGGGGCTATTACTTCGGAGTCGCTACTTATTGAGCTTGCAGCGGTGATTACCAGCTTGGTACTGGCTGGTAAGGTGGGGGCGCGCATTGCAACAGAACTAGGTACTATGCGCGTAAGTGAGCAAATTGATGCACTGGAATCTATGGGGTTTAACTCGGTTTCATTTCTAGTTCTTCCCAGAGTTCTGGCTGGGCTTGTCATGTTTCCTATATTATATATTTTTGCAAGTGTTTCAGGTATTATAGGTGGTGTGACGGCCGGATATGTCTCAGGAGCAATATCTCCAACAGAGTTTATGTCAGGTGCACGAGAATTCTTTTTCCCATGGGATGTAACATTTGGTATACTAAAAGCCTTTGTATTTGGTTTTGTGATAACGTCAGTCTCCTGCTTTAAAGGATACTATGCCAGTGGGGGTGCTGAAGGAGTTGGAAATGGAACAACACAGGCTACGGTTTTAAGCTGTATTTATGTATTATTAGCTGACTTTGTACTTGCCGCTGTATTTCTATAATGTTTTAAAAATCTATGATAGAGATTCGTAATCTTAGCAAAAGTTTTGGTTCTAACCTAGTTTGGGAAGATATTTCCTTTAAAATTGCCGAAGGAGAAACGGTAGCTATCATAGGTCGGTCTGGATGTGGAAAATCAGTATTGGTAAAGCACTTAAATGCGCTCATATATCCCGATTCAGGAGAGGTTATAATCGATGGCAAAAATATTTTTGAACTTGAATATGTAGAATTGCGTAAAATGCGTCAGCGATTCGGCGTTCTTTTCCAAGGTTCGGCCCTGTTCGATTCGCTGAATACGGCTGAGAATATTGCCTTTCCATTGCACTATTTTTCTGATATGACTGACGAAGAAATTTCCCAAAAAGTGGAAGAAGCCCTGGAGATGGTTAACTTGGCAGGTACTGGTGATCGGTCGCCGGCCGAGCTTTCGGGGGGAATGCGCCGTAGGGTTGCATTGGCACGGGCAACAATTTTACAGCCCGATTTCCTGATTTATGATGAACCAACATCAGGACTGGATCCACAAACATCCGAAGAAATAAATCAGCTAATTATTTATATGGCTGAGAATTTAAATATTACCTCCATTGTTGTAACGCACGATATACATAGCGTACTAAAAATTGCTGATAACGTAGTATTTCTAGAGAACCAAGGGTTGTGTTGGTATGGTACAGTGGAGGAGATGCGAGAAAGTAATAACAAGGAATTAATGGATTTTGTAACAGCAAGTGAATATAAAATTTAGAAACGGACAGGAGTTATTTTGAAAATAAGTAATGAATTAAAAGTTGCACTAACAATCTTGGTTGCCCTGCTGATATCAGTATTGGGCTATCGTATAATGGGAGATATGCCCCTGTTTCGCCAGTCAAAAATAATGTATACCCAATTTGAAAGGGCGGACGGACTGACTCCCGGCAGCTATGTTTACATTAACGGAGTAAAAATAGGTTCTGTTAAAGGAATGTCACTCGTTGAAGGAGATAGCGTAAGGGTAACTATGAGCTTTGGTTTAGATACTGATATACCGGTTGACTCAGAAGCTCATCTTCGTTCAGAAGGCCTGCTGGATGAAAAGGCAATAGTCGTTAGACGGGGAGATTCTAATCAGTATTTGGAACACAACGACCGGATGAAAGGTGTTTACGAGAGTGGAATGATGGAAGTTCTTAGTGAGGAAGGCCGCCAACTTAGTGAGGATGTTTCTGAATCATTTGGAAAGTTAAATGATCTGCTTGAAGAGTTAAATACACTTTTTGATGAAGAAGCCCAGGCGAAAGTGGATACTTCGCTTACCAATATACAGAGTACTACAGATGAAATATCTACTTTATTCCGGAATAAAAGATCTGATCTGGAACAAAGCATTACGCATGCGCAGCAGTTTTTAGCCAATGTAGATACCGTAAGTACTCGAAATAAGGAACGTATTGATTCTGTGATGGTCGGCCTGGAAGGAACCGTACAAGAGCTTGAAGTATTGAGCCAGGATCTGACGGAAACAAATAAACAACTGCAGGAAATTCTGGTAAAGATTAATGATGGAGAGGGAAGTCTGGGTAAATTTGTAAATGATCCAACTCTTTATGAAAACTTAGAGGGGCTTTCGGGAGAAATGGAGCAACTTATCAAAAATATTAACGAAGACCCCGGAAAATACCTGAAGCATATGAGGCTTATTGAAATTTTTTAAGTTTTGTATCTCTCGTATTGGAAATAAATTTCAGTGAAGGCTCAATTGCTCTTAGCACAGGCTTCTTGTATATTTAAAGGCTAGAAAGCAGATGAGCAATTCTGTAGAAAATTATATTTTTGAAAAAATTTAAGAAGTAGATAAGAGGTTTTATTTATGGGTGTAATGGATAAAATGAGGCAAAGTACCGGTGTGATATTATGGGTACTTATTATCTCATTCGGATTTCTATGGGTATTGGCCGATACCCAGTTTTTTGATGCAATTATGCAGGGCCCCCGGGCTTTGGGATCAGTAAATGGAGAAGAGATTTCAATTGAGGAATATAATAATCGTATCAGCTATTATATTGAACAATATTCTCAGGAAACGGGTAATTCCGTAGATCCTGAAACACGAGCTAATTTTGAAGAGCGTGCCTGGGATGAAGTAGTAACAGGTAAACTACTCCAGCAAAAAATGAATGATCTGGGTATTAATGTCACAGATCAGGAGGTGGTGGATATGATTATGGGTGACAACCCCGATCCATTTATTCGCCAACAATTTCAGGGTGAGGACGGTACCATAGACCGTGTTGCATTGCGTACTGCTATTGAATCTCCTGAAAACCGGGAGCTTTGGATTGCTATTGAAGATCAAATGCGTCAAAAACGACGCCAGCAGAAAATGAATAGTTATCTGCAGTCGTCAATGGAAGTGAGTCAGTATGAGATTGAACAAGAGTATATCCGAAGAAATACTACGGCTGAAGTTGCTTTTGTACGTTTCCCATATTCAGATGTAACTGAAAGTGAAGTCTCAGTAACAGAAGATGACCTGAGAGAATACTACAATAATAATTCGGATCAGTTTGAACGCGAAGAAACCTACCAGTTTAGCTATGTGAGCTTTGATAAGACGCCGACTGCTCAGGATACGGCTCGCACATTTCAGGAGATGGAAGAGTTGCGGGAGGATTTTTCAGAGGCTGAAAGTGATTCGTTGTTTTTGAATAATTATCAGTCTACAACAGAGTATTCAGTCAGAACCGTGGATGAAGAAGACATAAGAGACCTTTATGCACCGGTGACCGATTTAGAGATGGGAGAAGTCACTGAGGTGATCGCGGAACAGGGTCGTTTATATCTGCTTAAAAAAGTTGGGGAAAGTGGTTCCGAAGTTAGCTTCGTAGTTTTTAGTATGGATATTATTGCTGATCCCGTTAATACGGTCGATGAGCGGGCAAAAGAGGCCGATGATTTTAGTTTCTTTGCCGAGGAGGACGGCTTCGAGGGTGAAGCCGAGCGTCGTGGGCTCGAGGAACAGGAAACTTCGGCAACAAAAGGCTCAGGGTTTATTCCGGGTATCGGAGAGAGTCAACAGGTTATGAGTTTCCTTGAAAGTGCAAGTGAAGGTGAAGTTTCAGGTGCGCTCGAACTGTCTAATCAGTTTGTAGTTATTAAGGTAGATGAAATTATATCTGCTGGCGTTCGTCCATTTGAAGAAGTTGAAGAACAGATTCGTTCAATAGTAACTACAGAAAAGCGTAAACAGCAATTACGCGAACGTGCCGAAGAGCTTTTAGAACAAAATAATGATTTAGCTTCTCTTGCTGAGTCTGCCGGAAAGGAAGTTTCATCGGTAGAGAGCATTGCAATGAACGCCTCCAATATACCTGGTGCGGGACGAGAACCGAAGGTCGTTGGTGCTATATTTGGACTCGAAGAAGGTAATTTATCCAGCGCTATTGAGGGGAATAGTGCTGTTTTTGTAATTCGTGTAGAGGCAGTGCGGGAAGCCGATCCCAGTAATATGACACAATCACAGCGGCAGGAAATCCGTGAGGCGCTTCGCGAACAAAAGGGAGCCGCCTTTATGGATACTTGGATTGAGCAGTTGAGAAAGGATGCAGATATCGAAGATAACCGTTCCCGTGTATTAAGGGGATAGAAAGAATTTTAAGACTTAATAGTAAGTTAGCAGGGCAAGAGGGAATGCTTCTTGCCCTGTTTTGTTTTAAATAGTCTTGTAAATTAGTTGATCTTTTTTGAAAAATAAGAATATGACTAACAAAGACGAAAAGTGGATG
>JBEPXF010000024.1:0-19724 GCA_041642075.1 Fodinibius sp. | reverse complement strand
GGTTCATGCCGCTGCTGCTACCGAAAACTTTCTCTGGCTGGAGCATCACTTTGTGGATACCCCTTGGTATGATGAGCTGGTAACAGGGGTAGAAAAGCCGATTGTGCAGGATGGATACGTTCCTGTCCCTGAAAAACCGGGTATAGGCGTTGAGCTTAACGAAGAGGTGGTCAAAGAACATATGGATCCTGAAATTGGTTTTTTTGAACCCACTTCGGAATGGGACGAGTCGCAATCATGGGATCGTTTGTGGAGTTGAGTTGAAAATCCTGGTGAGCAATTATAAAGGCGGGTATATAGAATAATTGTAATAAATAGGGTAGGCTGGATATCTGATGTTTCAGATAGTCGATTTTATTACAGCCCTTAAATAGAAAATTCAGATTGAAGGGATATTTATGGAAACAGATCAATGGAGGAGAGTGATATTTACTGGATTGAGCATAGTATTGTCCATGTTTTTGGTTGCTAGCTGCCAGAGCCAGGAAGCAGAACAAGATAGAGGTGACGATTCTAAGTACGCAAAGATTGCTGCGGAGATCGATAGTGTTCTAACAGATCAGTATCAGTTATGGTATCCTCGTTCGGTTGATGGGGAATATGGCGGTTTCCTGAGTCGCTTTACCTACGATTGGCAGCCCGAGGGACCGCAGGATAAATTTATTGTCACTCAGGCGCGGCATGTTTGGGCCAGCTCTAAGATTGCCCATACGGATGAAAACCACTCGGAAATGGAAAAGTATGGCGAACACGGCTATCAATATCTTAAAGATATAATGTGGGATCAGGAGCATGGAGGTTTTTATGATATGGTCAGCCGCGAGAGAGAGGTCATAACGGAAGAAGATGGGATCATACGGAAGCAACTATACGGAAATGCTTTCGCCATTTATGGATTGGCTTCCTATTATGAGCTTTCGGGAAATGAAGAAGCATTGCATTTAGCGCAGGAAACTTTCCGCTGGTTGGAAAAGGGAGCATATGATACCAAACACGGTGGGTATTTTAATGATCTTAACCGAGAAGGTCAGCCCATTGATTCAGCATATCCTAAAGATTATAACAGCAGCATCCACATGCTTGAAGCACTGGCGGAGCTTCACCAAGTATGGCCGGACAGTTTGGTTCGGGAGCGGCTCCATGAAATGTTCCGGATCGTACGAGATACTATTGTGACCGACAAAGGATACATGAATCTTTATTTTGCGGAGGATTGGTCGCCCATTGTATACCAAGACTCCTCGAGAGAGGTTCAGAAAGAAAACCTGGATGTCGACCATATTACCTTTGGACACGATATAGAAACGGCCTTTCTGCTTCTGGAGGCCGCCCATTCTCTGGAATTTAGTTCCGACTCTACATTGCCACTTGCCAAGAAGATGGTCGATCACACTATTGACTATGGATGGGATGAAGAGGCCGGCGGAATTTATGACTACGGCTACTATTTTCAGGGAGACGATTCACTTACGGTTATTCAGACTTCCAAAGAATGGTGGTCGCAGGCCGAGGCACTGCACTCATTGCTCATTATGGCCCGGTATTTTCCCGATGATTCTCAAAACTATTTTGAGCGGTTTGCTAGTCAATGGGCATATATAAAACAGTATATGCTTGATTCGGAACATGGTGGTTGGTACAGAAGTGGAATTGATGAAGATCCGGAAGCGGCAGAATCAACAAAAGCTTCAATATGGAAAGGGAATTATCATACCGTACGATCTCTACTCAGATCCAGAGATCTTCTCAGAGAAATGAATCAGCATTAGGGAATATTCCATAGGCAATGAATAATAGACGGATAGATTATTGTAGGCTTATGTTTTTGGGTCGGTATTGGAGTTGTTTCTAACTAATTATGGTCTTGGCTGGCTGTCAGTTTGCGCCGGAAAGTAATGGCTGGGAAGGATAAAAAAATAGCAGCCATCCTTTCACAGAGTGGCTGCTATATATCATCTACAGACGGCTATTACCCCATTTGTACTTCTAATGTAATTGTCAGGTATAAAACAGTCAATAGCTATAAATAAGTATTTTGGATACGTATAATTACGTATATTACTTAAATTCATGTTGAAACCAGCTTGTTTTTAAGAGCAAAGCGAACTAAATCAGCAATATTTTTTAATTCCAGCTTTTCCATCAGGTTCGACCGGTGGGTATCAACGGTGCGGGGACTAATGTAGAGTTTATTTGCAATTTCTTTGCTGGTCATCCCCTGGACGATAAGCTCAAGGATTTCTCGTTCGCGTTTTGTCAGGTCTGCTTTTACTTTGGGCGGGGGGATCGTTTCTTTATTCAAGAATGATTCGGTAATCATATCAGAGATCGGTGGACTAAAAACCCGCTGGCCTCTCATTATAGCTCGTATACCATGCAGAATATCCGATTTATCGGTGTCTTTAAGAAGATATCCATCAACCCCTGCCTCAAGGACATCAGCCAGTTTTTGGCGGTCAATATGCATGGAGAGGATTAATATTTTAACATCCGGATCAAGGCTGCGAATAATGCGGGCCGTTTCAATGCCATCTCTATCAGGCATTCCTATATCGAGCAGACACACATCTGGCTGGGTTTGCTCGAACAATTTAAGGCATTCTTCACCAGTAGATGCTTCTCCAACGACGGTAATGTCGTCAGCAGAAGATAGATAAGTACTTATACCAAAACGGACGATCTCGTAATCTTCCGCAATAAGGATAGAAATTGGAGCCATGGAGAACTCTCGCTTTAGATGATGCCAACTTGGACTTTATTTATCTAACAAAGTAATTAAAGTGGTGCAGTAAGAGAAGCGCTAAAAGATGAAATTATTCTAATATTGTGAAATTTGAATATCAGTAAGCGATTGGTCTTCATAATACTTATTTTCTAAGTTTCTTAACGAGATTATAAATTTAGCAAAAGGTAGTTTTACTTATGGCGTGGAGACGAACCCACAACTGTGGAGAATTGGGAATTCAAAATACTGGTGATGAAGTTGTTTTAAATGGATGGGTTGACACCCGTCGCGATTTGGGAGGTGTAATATTTATTGATCTGCGGGATCGATATGGCATCACACAAATTGTATTTAATGAAGTGGATAAAAAGCTCCACGAAAAGGCTGAGCAGCTGCGCACCGAATATGTTATTGGCGTCAAGGGTGTGGTTGATAAGCGGGATGATGAGAATATTAATCCCGATCTTGATACGGGAGATATCGAAATTACTGTTAAGGAATTAGAAATCTATTCAAAGGCAGAAACAACTCCTTTTGAGATAAAGGAAGATATTGAAACCGGCGAAGAAATAAGGCTGAAATACCGGTATCTGGATTTACGACGACCGGATATTCAGCAAAATATGATTCTTCGGTCTGATTTTTATCAGACGGTTCGGTCATTTTATCACGAGCACAATTTTCTGGAAGTGGAGACGCCAGTATTGATGAAAAGCACCCCCGAAGGCGCGCGTGATTACCTGGTGCCCAGCCGAGTTAATGCCGGAAAATTCTTTGCGCTTCCCCAAAGTCCACAGACATACAAGCAGTTGTTGATGGTTTCAGGTTTTGATCGCTATTTTCAAATTGTAAAATGTTTTCGGGATGAAGATCTCAGGGCAGACCGCCAGCCGGAGTTTACCCAGATTGATGTGGAAATGTCTTTCGTCAATGAGGAAGACATTATGGAATCGACTGAGCAGATGATGACAAAGCTGATGAAGGAAACAATCGGCCGGGATGTTGAGCCTCCTTTTGAGCGCATGACGTATAAGGAAGCGATGAAAACGTACGGTACGGACAAGCCGGATACACGTTTTGGACTGGAATTCGCAGACTTTTCGGAGCTGGTTAAGGATTCAGAGTTTAATATATTTTCCAACAGCGTTCAGGAAGGCGGTGCTGTATTGGGTATCACGGTGCCCGGACAGGGTGAGATGGGTCGCGGAGCCATTGATCGACTTACAGAGCGCGTAATAGAAGAAACCGGTGCAGGCGGACTCATTTATATTAAGTTGAATGAGGAGGATGGTGTTAAGTGCAGTGTCGAAAAGTTCCTCAAAGAAGAAACCATTGAGGCAATGGTGGAAAAAGCCGAAGCGGAAATGGGCGATCTGGTGCTAATCTTAGCGGGACCCGCTCCCGATGTTTATACGCAAATGAGTAAGTTGCGACTCATGATGGGAAAGGAACATGATCTTATCGATGATGAGGCGTTTAATTTCCTGTGGGTAACGGATTTCCCGCTTGTTGAATGGAGTCGCGAGGACCAGCGGTATCATTCCCTGCATCATCCTTTTACATCGCCTAAGCCGGAAGACCTTGATAAACTGGAGGATAATCCTACGCAGGTACGCTCCCGGGCTTACGATTTGGTGCTTAACGGTTATGAAATTGGTGGTGGTTCTATTCGTATTCACGATCGTAAATTACAGAAACAGATGTTTGAGTTGTTGGGTATAGGAGCAAAAGAGGCCCAGGAACGGTTTGGATTTTTGCTGGATGCCTTTAAATATGGAGCTCCTCCTCATGGCGGCATCGCACTGGGAGTTGATCGTATTATTATGATTCTGGCCGGCGGAAACAGTCTTCGGGATGTAATCGCTTTTCCAAAAAATCAGAAAGCCCAAAGTACCATGGATAATAGCCCCGATTATGTTGATCAGGAGCAGTTGGATGAACTGCATATCCGCCTGAAGCGTGGGGTAGGTCCGGAAGAAAAGTAAATAAATACTAAATTTTAAAGTATAGCTAGATTGAAAACTTTAGGTATTGATGGCTGTAGAGCGGGATGGATTGCTATTTCACTGGATGAAGAACATGCAGGCTATTGGTTGGTGGAATCGGATAATCAGCTCGAGGAGTTTCTGGAAGAGTACGATCGAATTTTTATTGATGTGCCGATAGGACTCCCCAGTGAATCCTATGAGCGGGAGTGCGATCGTAAATTGCGGGAAGTTTTAGGGCCGGATTATCAGTCCAGCGTCTTTAGTCCACCTATTCGTCCGGCACTGCATACTCCTACCTATGCCGAAGCTTCTATGACCAGTTACGAGATCACCGGAAAAAAGGTAACTATTCAGGCCTGGAATATTACGCCTAATATTAAGACGATTGATCAGTTTTTGCAGGAAAAGGAGGAATTGCGTGAAAAGATATTTGAGAGTCATCCGGAACTCCTCTTTCAAAAATTAAATGGCGGCAATAGTATCCTACAAAAAAAAGCTACCAAAAAAGGATTACGGCACCGGCTAGGTCTTTTGAAGGAAAAGAGTAAGTTTGCCGATGACTTTTTTCGAGATATAAAGGAAGAGTACAGGCGCAATCAGGTTGACGAAGACGATATTGTAGATGCCATGGCGTTGGCTCTGTATGCAGGTTATTCCACCGAAGAAGAAATTAAGACGCTGCCGGAAGCCCCCCCTACTGATGAAACTGGTCTTCCGATGGCCATTCATTATGTCTGATTCTTCTTAATCTTTTTCTTTAAGAAGACTTTGATATTTGGTACCGGTCTTATAGACACGGTTTACACCATTAAAAGCTGCAATACGGTATGCCTCGCTTAACGTCGGATAGTTCATTACCTGCTGGATAAAGTAACGTACATCTCCGTCATAGGCGATTACAGACTGTCCCAGGTGGATGAGGTTGGCCGCTTCGTCACCCAGAATATGAACGCCCAATAGTTTCAGAGAGTTGGTGTCGAATACTAGTTTTAGCAATCCTTCATCATGATTGGTCATATTGCTCTTCGCAATGTTCTTGAAGTAGGCGCGCCCTACCGTAACGTCATAGCCTTTCTGCTTGGCTTTTTGTTCTGTGAGGCCGATATTTGAAATTTCTGGAATAGAATAGATTCCATAGGGAGTTTGTTCCGGAACTTCGAGGGTAGGGATACCAAACATATTGCAGGCGGCCAATCGTCCTTGTGCAAAAGAAGCTGAAGCGAGTCTGGGAAAACCTACAATATCACCGGCAGCGTAAATACTATCAATATTTGTTTTGAATGCTTCATTTACAGTCACAAAGTTGTCTTTATCAGTAGTTACTCCAACGTTTTCAAGACCAAGATCCTGGACGTTGGGTTGGCGACCTCCTATATATAATACATGTTCGGTTTCAAGAACCTGAAGTCTGCCATCTCCATTATTGGCCCTGTATTTTACTTCTGTATTATTTAATAGCGGATTAAACTCCACTTCTTGTACAGAGATATTATCTTTGACCGTAATACCTTTTTTATCAAGAGATTTTTGCAGATGTTCTTTAATTTCCTCATCCAGAAAAGAAAGATAATCTGTTCGTTCACAAAGCAAGGTTACGCGGGTTCCAAGTGAAGCAAAAATCGTGGCATATTCAAAAGCATTAACGCTGGAACCTACTACCGCCAATCGGCGCGGAATGTGGGTAAGGTCAAGAATTGATTTATAATCCAGTATTTTATCATGATCAATAGAAAAAGTGTCTGGTTGGGAGGGGGTGCTCCCCGTACACAGAAGAATATAATCTCCGGTGTAGGTTTCGGTCGTCCCATAATGGGTAACAACATCAACAGTATGCTTATCTTTTAGACGGCCTGTACCGCGAGCTACATCTACATTATTTTTAATGAAGTCATTTTTAACCTTCTGATTTTCTTTTTCTAATATTTGCTGCTTGTATTGAAGCAGGTCAGCCATTTTAAAGCGTTCGTAAGGCTTTTTCGCTTCGTCATCACCAAACTGTTCATTGAATTCCAAAATGGTTTTGGCAGCTTCACGAAGCGATTTACTCGGTACCGTCCCAGTATTAATCCAGGTGCCGCCCAAATGTTCTTCATGTGATTCGACCACTAAAACCTTTTGGTCAAATTTTGAACTCTGCATGGCGCACGAAAAACCCGCCGGTCCGCTGCCAATAATTATAACATTGTAATCTCGACTCATAATTATGTTTTATTATCCTAAATAATGCTTTGTGATAAGAAAAGTAAAATAGCGGAATTTGCGAAGGAATTCTCCATTTTTAATAGTTGTTTTAAAAACATTTAAAATTGGAACGAAAAAGCCGTTACTTTTGATTGAAAACTGTACAGATTAAATACGAAATTTAATATTTTAATCTGTTTCCAGTTATTATTTTTTGTCATCATATTATTTTTAACTTATAAAATTTAAAACCATAATAATTATGGCTTACGAATTACCGGATTTACCATACGACTATGACGCGCTTGAACCACATATTGATGAGCGCACTATGAAAATTCACCACACAAAACATCACCAGGGATACACGAATAAGGTGAATGCAGCATTGGAAGGACATAAATTTGCTGACCTTCCAATTGAGAGTGTTCTCCAACGAATTAATGAAGTGCCAGAAGATATTCGCCAGGCAGTCATTAATAATGGTGGTGGATATGCTAATCATAAGCTCTTTTGGACGATTCTTTCTCCCAATGGGGGGGGTGAAGCTACCGGAGATATAGCTGATGCTATTGACGAAGAGTTTGGAAACTTTGCTGATTTCAAAGAAGAATTCAGTAATGCAGCAACCGGGCAGTTTGGTTCTGGTTGGGGTTGGCTGTGCGTGAAATCTGACGGTAGTCTTGAAGTACTATCTACTGCTAATCAAAATAGTCCTTATATGAACGGATTAACCCCAATCTTAGGACTTGACGTTTGGGAACATGCATACTATCTGCATTACCAGAATAAGCGTGGTGATTACGTAGAAAGCTTCTGGAATCTGGTCAATTGGGACCAAGTGAATGAATATTATGCGGATGCTACCTAATTAAAGGTGGATTCTAAGTAGATCAATAAAGGAGAAGGCGTTTCGTTTAAGACGGAACGCTTTTCTTCTTTAATACTTCACAATAGCATTATATTTTATATTGATAATAAAAGCTGAAATAAACAAAACTCTATTATGCAATTTGGATTAGGAACAGGCCCCGATGTTTCATGGATGCGTGAAGAACTTACGGATTTGGGAATTGAAGAACTAAAGACCGTTGATGATGTTGATCGTGCAATGAAAGAGTACAATGAAGGCACGATGTTAATGGTCATAAACTCAGTATGTGGGTGTGCAGCTGGTAATGCACGTCCGGCTGTTGAAATAGCACTAAATGAATCGGATGCCAAACCGGACCATAAGGTTACGGTATTTGCAGGGCAGGACAAGGAGGCCACGGCTCGAGCCCGTGAATACTTTAGCGAATATCCTCCATCTTCACCGGCATTTGCCTATTTTAAGGATGGCGAAATCAAAGCAATGATTCCGCGCCATCGTATTGAAGGTCGTACAAAAGTAGAGATCGCTGATGACCTAAAGATGGTATTTGAAGCATTTGAAGGAGAAGAAGAAGTTTCTGAATAAAAGAGGCTTTTCTTCTTAAAGCACAGACTTATTTTTAATATTAAAGGCCGATGATCTTTCATCGGCCTTTTTTTATTTTATCGAGTCGAGTAATTCTATATAACTGGAGCGCAGCACAAATACAGAGCAATTAAGTAAATTCGCGCCATTCGTATCCTAATTAGAGGGTTCTTGCTGCATTTCTCCGAGTACCCGCTGCGTTATTTCCTTACTGCGCCGAGTATCTACCTGGGCTTTTAGCTTGGTCAGAATGTTGTAAAGCCCGATGTGGACTTTGGTACTGTAGATAAAGTTTTTATCTCCCCGTGGCTCATTCATAATAGGCATCTCTTTAGCATAACGGTTTATCCGCTGTTGAAAGGAGGGGTCTCCAAAATCGAATTCATCATCGAGGTAGGGCATGGCAAATGTATGTCCATAATTTTTGCAGAACTGGAAGAACTGTTCCTCCTTGTTAGGGTTGTCGGGATTATCCTTAATGATGTCCAGTCGCTTGTAGAGCTGTCGAATATCTTGCTCGTCCCCATTGATAAGGACGGGCAGAAGCTGCATATAGTTTTGAGTGAATTCCTCGTCAAATTTCTTAACACATCCAAAATCAATGACGCCCAGCCGGTCATCCTCACGGAAAAAGAAATTTCCCGGATGCGTATCGGCATGGATAAAGTTCCGTTGTTCTACCTGGTTATGGAAAAAATCCCAAAGTAACTGTCCAAAATGATTTCGTTTTTCCTGGGAGGGATTTGTGGCCAGAAATTCTTTCAGGTGACGGCCCTCTATATAAGTCATGGTCAGTACTTTTGGAGAGGAATAATCCTTTATCCATCGGGGAGTGACTACCTGTTCACCGGCAAATCGGTCGTGAAAGTATTCAATATACTGGCCTTCTTTCAGGTAGTCTGTCTCTTCCATTAATGTGGATTCTACTTCTTCAAAGTAGTCATCGAGGTTTGCACCCCGTTTCGTAAGTCGCTTCATTAGCGATTTAGCCATTGTCAGATCGGAATGGATAGTATTCCGAACATTTGGATACTGGATCTTGATCGCTACTTTTTGTCCGTTTTTTAATTCGGCCTCGTGTACTTGTCCTATAGAGGCTGCGGCAATAGCCTCCGGATTAAAGTTCTTGAACAGTTTTTCGGGATAGTCACCCAGTTCTTTTTTTATGATAGAGCGAGCCAGCGCTTTATTTATGGGAGGCACGCTGTATTGAGCTTCACTCATCACCTCGGAAAACTCATTGGGGAGAATACCCTCATCCATACTAAGTGACTGAGCAATTTTTAAAGCAGTGCCCCGCAGCTTAGAAAATTCATTGAAAACCTGGCGGGCATTTTCGGAATGGAACTGACGTCCCTCTTCTTCGCTTTCTTTTTTTCCTACTGATTTTTTCAAATACCTTTTCGCATAGTTTGTGCCTACTTTGAGGCCTGTTTTGGCAAATATTTTGCCTCTTTCAAATTTTGAAGATGGAAAATCATTACTCATAAATTATCGTATTTCAATTTTGGATAGGAGTTGACGAACACCCGGTATCTGTTTTATGAACGTTTCTTTGTTGGCATAGATAAATTTACCAAGTTCAAATCCCTGGTCGAGAACCCTATTGTATAAAAGCTCTTGCAGTAAGTTCGTAAGCTTATCAGTGAGCTGCATAGTTAGTTCATGCCCTTCGCTGGCGTCGGAGAGCCGAAAGCGTATCAACTCAAGATATTGCCGCCGGAGAAAAGCGTAAAAATAGTGGTTTAAAATAGTCGTAGAACTGACAGATAGATTATTGTCATCTTCTAAAAAATCTGCCATGAGGGATTCTACTTCTTTTTCAAATTCTGTCTTTGAATAGGAACATAAAATAAGTGATTGAAATGTACGCTCAACGAATGTCTCTTTTTCATCCAGTATGTCGAAGATAGTATATGTAAAGTTTGACAGTTTTTCCCCGATGGTATAGGAATCAAAGTGTTCAATTTCATCAATCATCAGACGATAGCGGAATACAATAGCTGTATAGTAAAACTGTAGAATCGCCTGTTTATTGGGGAAGTAGTTGAATACCTCAGCAGGAGTAATGCCAACCTTATGCGCAGCATCTTTAATGTTAAAGTGGCTATTGCCTTCTACATACAGATCTGCGGCAGCCTCAGCAATCGCAAACTTTATTTCAACAGTTTCGGAGTTTATGGTACTCATAATTAATATTAATATGCGTATTAAATGTATTTATGGATGGCATGCGAAACTACGCCCCATATTTCAAAATCATGGGCTTTTGTAATCCGGATACCATTTTCAATTTTTCTATCCGTCGAAATATAAATGTTATTACCTTTCTTCAGCAGTTTCCTCACAATCATTTCTCCTTCCAGGATTGCTACGATTAAATGGTTATCTACAGCATTTATGGAGCGATCAACAATTGATATATCGTCTGAAAAGATACCGATATTGTTGAGACTATCTTCTTTCACACGTATAAAACGTAGCAGCGGGCCGTTTAATTATGTATTCATCCAGCAGAAGCGGTTTGTCAAATGGTCGCGGGCCGTAGAGGGAAATTCCGTTTATTTACGAAACCGGTTTTCGCCTTTTTAAGTTTTACGATCGATATTGTCGGAATGTATATCGCAAATCCTGTAATCTTGCATAGATCTATTCTTAGTTACTTCTGCTTGCTAAACAAGTAAATGATGATATTACATTCCGTACTGCTGAAAGAATCCCGGAATAATTGCAGTGGTGTGTATTCCAATAACAATGGTCATGGAATATGGCTAGGAATCTAAGTTCTTTACAGAAAGGAAGTAAGTCCTAAAATTAGTTTAGTTACCGGTTGTCATTGTCGATCTGTTGGAGTAGGATATCTACTGCGCGTCTTAATTGAGTATCTTCTCCGCTGCGGTAATTCGGTGGATTAATGACCTCTATGTCGGGCATAGCAGGACCGTGTTCCATGTTTTGATCCGTAGCTTTGACAAACCATCCGCGGAAGGGCAGCCGGATATAGGAATCTCCCATAAGTCCTGCTCCTCCGGTTGATATGACAGCACCGAAAGTCGGCTCTCCAACCAAGGTTCCCAGGTTTAACTGTTTGTAGGCATGGGAGAATATTTCAGCGTTGGAATAACTGTTCTGATTGGTCAATGTAATAGAATGACGGGTCCAGCTTGAAAGAGGTAAACGCTCGCCAAAGGGATAGTGATCCCGGAATTCAGTTTTTGTTTGATCTAAATTGTTGGTTGCTCCCCGGGGAATGGTATACGCATGTTGACGATAGTTAAGCACCGTCAAAAGATAATCAGTGGTCCATCCGCCACCATTATACCGAACATCAATTACCATACCTTCCTTACCCTCACCGCTTGCAACCAGCTCTCGCTCAAAACGTTCAAAGCTAGGCCAGTTCATCCCTTCGATGTGAATATATCCCAGGCGGCCATTGGAATACTGTTCCGTCAGTTCCTTTCGTTTTTCTATCCATTCCTCGTAGAGTTCATTGCTGAGGCTCCCGGTTGGCTCGATCGTAACTTCGCGTTGCTCCTCTTCCGAATTTTGGACCGTCAAGAGCACAGGGGTGTCAACTTTATCGGTGAGAAGCTGATAGAAATTGTCGGTCTGGGTAACCGGTTGATCATCTATATGTGTAATTATTTCTCCGACATGAAGTTTGCTCATCTCACGATCAGCGGGAGAGTTGGAAACAACGCGATCAATCTTGGCACCTGTTTCAACTGGAGTTACTTCCACCCCCAACAGTCCGGTGCGAATACTTTGTGTTTCGGCACGTTCGGAGCCATAGAATCCCATGTGACTGGCATTAAGTTCGCCCAGCATCATGTTTATGACATCTTCAAAATCCCGGTCGGATGAAGCCTGCAGAGCCCATGGTTTGTAATGGTCATGGAGTTGATCCCAGTTTTTTCCATGAAAATCCGGGTCATAGAAACCATTATCAATCGTTCGCCAGGCTTCTTCAAATATCTGCTCATGTTGCTTAGCATGATTGATAGTCATCTTCGCCTGGAAGGGGAAGTGCTCAAGGCGATCTTCCTCCAGATTATAGCGACTAATTGTACCCCCTTCCCGTCTCAAGTAGAGGGCATTGAAATCTATATTTAGGCGGACGTCACTGGGATTGATATCTCCATCGGTTAAATCTTTTCTTTCATTTCCGTCCCAGTTTACCTGGTATAAATCCTGATCGGCATTGTATTCTTGGCGACTATCGCGATTGGTAACAAAATAGAAGGTTTGTCCATCTTCCGATATTGCGATATCTGATTCGTTACCCGGAAGAGAAGTAACCTGTTGCAGTCGTTTATAAATGCCGTCGAAATCAATTTCTACGTTTACATTTGCCGTATCTTCCGGGGTAACTTCCTTAGGTTTCTGGCTTTTTTTCCACTCCAGCTCCTTGCGCTGCCAATCCCTCTTAGTCAACCAGGCAAACCAAATATCATTATCTCCATTATTGCGGGAGGAAAGAAAAGCCAGTTTACTTCCGTCGGGGCTCCATACAGGATCGGTATCCGGTCGGGGATGTTTACTTACATTGACAGGATTGGCATTACCATCAACCGGCTGGATGTAGACTTCGGTATTAAAGTCAAGGTCGGGCAGGGAGTACGCAAGCCATTCGTTATCGGGACTCCAGGCGATGTCTCGGGCGGTTGCCCAGCCGGTATCCAGCAGGATCCGCTCTTCTGATAGTTTCGAACCATCAGAAATATCAGCTGCCACTAATTTTCCCCTACCTCGATTGAAAACAATCTTTTCGCCGTTGGGGGAAATGACAGGATTCCGCTCATCTTCCTTAGTTGATGTAAGCTGAGTAGTTTCAAATCGCATGCTTTCAAATAGATTGTCAGTTCCCTCCTGCCCGGATTTGAGACTGTATAAATCATACTGACCATTACGGTCGCTGCTAAATATGAGATTTTCATCTTTTATAAATGCAACATCACGGTCTCGATAGGGATGGTCAGTAACCCTGACTGCCCGGTTCTTATCAGGGTTATTGGGTTTGACAAAGATTTCACCCTCGATGACGAACGCCATTAAATCACCATTGGGAGAGATTGCAAATTCTTCGGCTTCTTCAGTAAAGGTTTTACGCTCAATATTATAAAACCGATCGTCGTGAGATACCTCTATGGATACCGGTTCCATGCTATTACCATCAAGCGTATAAATGCCAGTCTGATATTCCATGACTACCGTTTGATTATTTGGACTTACATCAAAATAACGGATGCCGTCTCCTTCCAGATTGGTAATTTGATTAGGGGAGCTGCTGGGCATTCCATCATCCGTAAGAGTAATGCGATATAGGTTATGAGTTCCATCGCGCTCACTGATAAAATATAGCGCTTGATCATTGGCAAAGGTAGGATACATATCATTGCCCTCTGCATCTGTTAATTGTCGAAAAGTTTGGCTCTCAGTATGATAAAGCCACAGATCCTTATTGGCCGGACCATCGTAATTTTTGCGATAAATTCCATTATATCCACGGGCAAATACCACAAACTCACCGTTTGGAGACATCGTTGACATAAATCCAAAAGCATCAAAATATCGTTCAGGTGTACCTCCTTCAGCTGAAACAGTATGAATTTCAGGCTCCCATTCTACCTGGTTGTATAATCGATTTGTTGTAAAAAGAAGTTTGTTGTCATTTGTCCATCCGGTTAATTCGTCGGTAGTAGAATGATAGGTGATGCGCTGGATCTGACTCCCATTAGCATTCATTACAAAAAGATCATCGTTGCCGTGCCGGTCACTTATAAAAGCAATTTTATCGCCATCCGGGCTCCATTTAGGAAGAGATTCATAGGCTTCGTGTACCGTCAAACGGATGGCTCTGCCTCCCTCAGTAGGTACGGTCCATATATCGCCCTGGTATGAGAAAGCGATATGTTCACCATCGGGACTAACAGAAGGGAAACGTGCAAAAGGCTCATCGGATTGAGCCTGAACGGTTATAGCGGAAAGGGAAAAAAGAATTCCCAGTACAAATGTAAATTTCTTCATAAGATTAATTTGTTGGAATTGAACTACCGAATAGCCACGTTTTTTGATGAATGTGCCGGTACAGGACCAAAGTAAAAATTTCAAGCAATTAATGTAAGAGATTTGTGAATTAAAGCAAGTAACCTTCTTCTCAGTAGGTAATCGGAGGTATGGGGCAATTTGTTTGCACTATTCTCTTTCGACTACTACCAGCTGTTGAAATTGAAGGAGTAGCCGTTCAGTGGTGGTAAGCTCTTGCATTTCTTCTCGAACCTGGATGGCTAATCCGGGATGATCTGTAATGATTCCATCAACTCCGTGCTCAATCATATTTGCTATATCTGATACTTCATTGACCGTCCAGGCGTACACTTCTAAATTACGATTTTGTGCTTGATTTATTAATTGTTTGGAAATTGAACGCTGGTTTATAGCCAACAGTCCGACTGGGAGCTGACTTATTTCTCCCACTGTAAAGGCAGAAATATATCCGACCGTAACGTCAGGTGCTATATCCCGAACGTGTCGGAGGTTTTCAAGGTTAAATGAGAGGATTATTGCATCATCAATCATCTCTTTGTGTCGCAGGGCTTGTACAGTACGATTTATCAAGGCAGTATTGTTTTGCTTGAGCTCGATCATCAATTTTATTTGCCCCTGAGCAGCATCTAAAAACTCATCCAATGTATTTATCTTCGGTCGACCATTGCTGTCGAGTATATTATGGAGTTCATTAAAGTTAGTTTTGGATATCTGAGCCGGGCTATTGGCCATACGCATAAGGTCTAAGTCATGGGCTACCACAACGACACTGTCTTTGCTCAACTGAACATCAATTTCTGAATATTCAGCATTAGTTTGGAAAGTAAGATCAAGTGCCTGAAGGGTGTTTTCTGGGGCTGGTAGGGGACCTGCACGATGGGCTACTACTTGTATATTAGTCTTTGAAGTTGGGTTTGAAAATTCTTCAATGATATAGCCGCTCAACACGATACTACCAAGAGTAGCAATTACAACAATTGGTATAAAAATTTTAGGTCTGAATATATTTCCTAGAAAGGAGGCCAGTTTTTTAAATTTTGGTCGGGAGGATGGAGCTTTTGTGGATAAGCCAACTTCGTGGTAATATAATTTTGTAATAAGTGTGGAAACGTGTGAGAATCCCAGAAATGAAATAAGAGCGTCGAGTATAATGGATCCCATTATATAAATTCCGGTAGAAAGGGCAATGAAGCGCACACTTTGGATGTAATGACTCATCCAGTTTATTATTCCAGTTGACAAGAGAAAGAAAATACCGGTTGCTACCAGCCCGACTAATAACCAAATACCGGTGATTACCAGGATTGTTTTCAGGTTGCTCTTGGATTGTTTGAAATCCAGATTCCAAGCATATCTAAAAGATTCCCTAATCGATTTTTGGCTATGTAAATAAGCCGGTAGTGCTAAGATACTCCTGGCAATACAATAAGTGGTACCCAATAACCATATAATGCCCAAAGTTGTAGATGTCAATAATGCAAGGTGCCATTCAAGGGGTGTTTCAGATAGATAATAGTTGATATCATAGGTATTCAGGAAATGTTCGTAAATAAAGCCGAGTCCTGTCAGTAGTGGTAAAGTAAGCAGTAGTCCCGCTACAGCTATAGTCAGACAAAGGCGAAAGAGCAGGTGGATTTTACTGCTGATTCGAAGGATAATATCCCGCAAGCTTATTTTTTGGGCATAGATGTTATCTGTTACAATCTGAGATAACCCGGCAAATCGGATAACCCAGGCTGTAAGGGACAGGGAAGCTGCGAGCAAGGTATATCCAATTCCAACCGGGGTAAATAACCATGCAAGTAGATCTTCATTGCCAATAATGAGATTGCCACTCCGAAAGAACTGCAATCCTAATACTGCAGATGAGATGGGGGCTAAAATAGTGGCAACGATCGCCCAAACGAACAGGGTCCATATTGCCATCGGTTTCCATAAATGAATAACGCTTCTCCAGGCCGACCGGCTATGGTGAATATGAAAAATTTGAGAAAACAATTTCTTCATTACCCGACATAATAAACAATCAAAGGTAGAATTCCATCAGTTTAAGTCAGGATAAGGATCCAAATTTTGACTTGTTAATTAAATGTAGTTCCGATCAATTCATTAACCGGACCGTAATTATTTGTCTGAGTAAAAACACATTCAAATTTTTGATAATCACTATCGGTATTTGGCCATAGGAGCGTTCCACTGAGTTGCTCAATCAAGGTTTCAAGAAGAAGGTTGTGTAGCGTTTTCTTTTCTTTAACAGCGACGTGGGATTTAATAATATTATCTCCTTCAATAATAATATGAACCTGTTTCCCATATTGTCGAAAGACTATGTCAAGGTTTTTTCTGTTATTAACATCTGTGGTTTCGAAGATTAGGCCAAACAACTCGTTTAGAAAAAGTCCGCATGGAATAGCCTGATTGATATTGAGAGATAAATCAGTTTCATCAAAATTTACTACAATATTATAGTTTTCAAGCTTTTGCTTAAAAGCCGGGGTATTAAAGAGTTTCTCAGTGAATTTATTGAAGGGGATGTTATTTAAATCTCCACTTTGATACAGAACCTCATGAATAGAAGCAATAGTCAGTATTCTGTCTTGAGTATCGGAAAGTTTTTTCTTCAAGTGCTCATTATCAGATTCATAAACCTGAAGCTCCACCAGGCTATTAATCAGGGCAAGATTATTTTTGACCCGGTGGTGAAGTTCTGACAATAACGCCTTCTTTTCATTCAAAGCTTCCTCAATTTCCTGACGGTATTTGTGCTGCCGAGAGATATCTACATAAATTCCGTAGATAGCAATTACTTCTTCTTGAAACTCAACAGGAACACTACCGATAAGCACGGGTACTTCCTGTCCATCTTTTCGAAGTCGAATAGATTCTTTTTGAAGAGTATGGCCTTTCTGTGTAGCAGAGGAAATAGCTTCAGCCTCTGCCTGTTTATGATTCGGAGCTAATAATTTGTTGATGTTTTTTTGTTCTATTTCTTCTTGTTGATATCCAAATATAGTTTCAAAACTTTTATTAATTTGCTTAATCCTATTATCGTTATCTACAATAGCAATGCCTACCGGGGCATTTTGGAATAGCTGCTCAAGCATCAGCTGGTTTTTGCGATTTTCTTGTTCAATCTTTTTTTCTTCAGTTACATCCAGAGCTGCCCCAGAAATATATTTATTACCATCCTGAATGAACATATTAGCTCCAATATAATAGTCTCGGATCTCTCCCTGTTTATTAGTGACCTTTGTTTCTATAGATAATTCCTGACCTTCAAGACACTTTTTAAACTGCTTGAAATTCTCCTCCTTTTGATCATCAACAACAAAATCGAAAACCTTTTTCCCGGAAAGCTCATCCGCGGAATATCCAAGTCGGGATACAAAATTCTCATTCCATCGGACCATTTCACCTTTGTCATTGAGAACAAAGAATGCACCGGGAATACTTTCAAGCGCAGCTTTAGCAAAATGTTTATTTCTAATCAGGTCTTCTTCTATTTCTTTTCTACGACTGATATCTCTGATGTTAACTATGGCACGGAGCTTCCCCGAATCGGTGCGATAGGCTCGGGAGGATATTTCTGAAGGTATCTTATGTCCCTCTTTATGAATCAGGTTAGTTTCAATCTGGTACTTACCGGTATTCTTTCGTGTAGCAAGTGCTTGCTGGTACTCAGGATCGTTAATATCCATAATATCTTTTCGGGTACATTCGACGAGATCCTCATGATTTCGTCCGAGAATGTTACCGGCGGCAGGATTGGCATCAAGAATTCGCCCTTTTGTATCTGTAATAAGAATACCATCAAGGCTTTGCTCAAATTGAATCTGATAGCGACTCTTATTTTCTTTGAGTTGCTTTCTGGTTTTGATGGAATCCGTAACCTCTTCGTGGATCATAATAAATTGATTCTTTCTGTCAAGTGGACGAAAAGTACATTTAAACCAATAGCTGTGGTCGGTTGTTTGGATAGGGTAGGTAAGTATGAATTCCTTTTTTTCACCTCTCAATACCTTCTTCAATCCTATAATAAATTTTAAGGCATAATCATTGCCAAGCTCTGCTGGCTTCTGCAGCATGGAAAAGATGTTTTCATCAAGATCGGGACGTTTAATCTGCACCTGACTATCCTCAAATTCTTCCCATGGGCTATTGGTTTGGATAATATTTCCTTCCTCATCCATAATTGCAATATGGGCACTGAGGCTGTCTATTAAGCTTTTGTCGATTCCTGAATTTGTAGAGTTGTTTGGAAGCATATTCTGATCAATTGATAATATTAGAACCAATGATTACTAATTTTGATCCCTTTGGTAAGACGTTAAAAGCCTAAATTTTTTGTCATTTTAAATACCTATTCCTTGTAGGTGTTTTTTACATCAATATGCTGACTTCCTTTTGAAGTGATTTTGACTGCTTTCTGTAGACGGTGTTCAGAAACACCCAATTGGCTATAGCTCAACGCTCCTGCTTCTAGTAAAGGTTTAATAAACAGTTCACGACCGAACACATGAAGTACTGCCAGCGGGTAGGAGGGAAACTGGGAAATTATTGCTCTAATCAATTCTTTTCCGGGAACAGAATAATCAGCTAAATTACTTACAATAACATCATAATAAGCCTTTTTTAACCTTTTGGAGTCCTTTTCTTCAGTGGAGAAATTGTAGGATGAGGTTTTGGTAATCTGCCAGTCTTTTACAGAAGACAACATGTCTTCGACTGTGTTTGTAAGTTGAGAATCTTTACCCTGAAGTAGTATTTGCATTGATCGCACCCGTTTGCTTTATCCTCAATCTAAGGCTTTTCGTGCAGGAAGGATATGGCAGATAAAACCTATTTTGGGATAGGCATAAATACCTAGGCGATAAGTGGACATTTATGAGTTCAGGTCGACCAGCTGGTGCTTAATGGCATAGGTAACCAGCCCGGCTGTGTTCTGGGCTCCTGTTTTCTGGAGTAAGTTCCGGCGGTGGGCATCTACCGTACGAGGACTGATATACAGTTTTTCAGCTATTTCAGCATTTGTATGTTCTTTGACAATCAATTCTAGGACTTCAATTTCCCTATCGGTCAGTTGGGCAGGATCGCCAGACTGATTTCTGGTAGGGCTTTTTACAAGATCCATCATAACGCTTCGTGTGGCATCATCGCTGAAGTAGTGTTTGCCATCCAGAATGGCAGTGATAGCGTCAATGAGTTCCTGCCTGTTTGAGCTTTTTAGAATATAGCCCGAGGCTCCTGCCTCTATCATCTGTCGTATATGCTGGTCCTCATCCAACATAGTAAGAGCTAAAATTTTAATATCCGGATGTGT
>JBEPXF010000023.1:0-19856 GCA_041642075.1 Fodinibius sp. | reverse complement strand
TTCATTAATTACATTATCTCGGGACCATTTTTCTTGGTCATTTAAAACCTGTTTCCATGCTTTATATCCGTTATTTTCTTCGTAGACATCAATTTCCTGCAGATTAGGAATATCGGGAATTAACAGTGGTTCGTATGATTTCCAGTCTTGAGCCATTATTCTGAAGCAGCTTGATTTCGTTTTTCCAGTTCCGGCATTGCCATAGATTCGAACTCGGGCTTTTTGCCGTTCTTCAAATTTTCAATGAGGGTATCAACTTTTTCTTTGGTGAGGTTATTAACATACACATCGTTTGTCAATTGCAGCATTGGCGCATATCCACAGGCGCCGAGACATTCAACCTCATTTACCGTAAACATACCGTCATCGGTTGTTTCCCCTGCTTCAATATCCAGTTTCTCTTCGAGATGATGCAAGATATCATATCCTCCACAAAGCTGACAACTTAAGCAGGTACATACATCGAGAACAAACTTTCCTTTTTCCTCTTTATAATATTGGGTATAGAAACTGGCAACCCCTGCTACATGAGATTTGGGAAGATCCAGTGTTTCCGCTACCAAGCTTTGCACTTCCGGTTTAACATGGCCGTATTTATTTTGGGCAACCCATAATACACGTAAAGTTGCTGCTTTAACCGTAGGAAATTTGGCTTTGATACGTTCAATTTCCTGGAGTTCTTCTTCTGTAAATGACAATTCAGCCATTAAACTATCAGTCTAAGGTTTTAAGTTTAAGATAGGAGCAGCGATTCATTAAATATGATGCTCTACCTTGTCACTTGTGTTAATTTTTTATTTATCTGCTTCGCCCATTACGGGGTCAACACCACCGATGATAACTACAGTATCGGCAACCATTTCTCCATCTAGCATATCTTCGAGTGCCTGAAGATTTTTGAAAGAAGGAGAGTTAATTTTAAGGCGCCAGGGATGTCCGGTACCGTCACTTTGGATAAAATATCCCAGTTCGCCTTTTGGTCCTTCTACAGCATGATAACTTTCGGCCCCTTCAGGCGGGCAAATTCCAATATCCGTCATCATAAAATCATGAATCATTCCCTCCATGGAATAATATACTTCATCTTTAGAGGGATAGGCCTGCTTGGCGTTGTCCGTACGAACGGGCCCTTTGGGTAATTTATCCAGGCATTGCTGGATAATACGGATACTCTGCTGCATTTCTTCCATCCGTACATAGTAGCGAGCTAAATTATCACCTTCCATACGTGTAGGGATTTCAAAATCTACGTCATCGTAGCGGGCATAAGGTGCAAAGTCGCGTATATCATAGGCGTAGCCCGAAGCACGAAGGGTAGGACCGGTTGCCCCAATTTCTAAAGCGCGTTCTGGGGTTAAAACACCTACTTCGCGATTGCGATCGAAGAAAATGCGGTTACGATCAAGCAGGTTATGAAAATCTTCCAGCTCTTGCGGAAAGTCATTAACAAATTCCTTGATGAGCGACATCGCATCATCGGTAAGATCATTAGCAACTCCGCCTATACGTGCGTGTGAAATAGTAAATCGGTGTCCGCCAATATGATCAAAAATGTCGTATAACTTTTCGCGTTCCCGAAACGTCCATATAAAGAACGATACAGCACCGGCATCCATAACCATAGTACCCAGCCAGAGGAGATGCGAAGAGATACGAGCCAATTCACAACCAATCATCCGTATATAGTGAGCGCGCTCTGGCACCTCAACATCAGCGATTTTTTCAACGGCTGTACAAAGAGCAACGTTGTTACTGTAAGGGGAGAGGTAATCCATGCGATCAGTATAAGGCATGAATTCCTGGTACGTTTTATTTTCTGCAATCTTTTCTACTCCCCGGTGGAGATATCCAATGTCTACCTTGGCTTTTTGGATAAGCTCTCCGTTAAGCTGAAGAATAAGACGAAGCACACCGTGGGTAGCAGGGTGTTGTGGACCCATATTAAGCACCATTTCGGTGTTTAACGGGTCATCATCCTGCATTTCAATCGTGGTATGCTTATCCTCAAGAGATTGATAGAGCTTTCTTTGATGCTCTTTAAAAAACTTGGGATCAACTTGATCTGAAATATTCTTGGTTTTCATAAAAGACTACTCGGTATCTGGCGTTGTACTTGGCAGTTCAATCGATCCCGGTATGCCTAACAATGGAAACTCTTTACGCATGGGATGATAATCATAATCTTCGGGCATAAATATGCGTCGGAAATCCGGATGGTTGTTAAAATGAACTCCAAACATATCATAGACTTCTCGTTCCATCCAGCTTGCTGATTTCCATATATCGGAAACGGATTCTAATTGAGGATCTTCTTCGGGAAGAAGTACTTTAAGGAAAAAGCGTTCACGATCGCGAAGAGAAATTAAATGGTAAACTACCTCAAATCGTTCTTCAGAGGTAAAGCGGTCAGTACCAAAAAGATCAGTCAAATAAATGAAATGATGCGTAGATTTTAAGTATCTGCATATATCTACAACCGCATCCGCTTCAACACGTATGAAAGTATCGCCGGTTGATTGGTAAACTTCGATGAACGAATCCGAAAACTGATCGGAAAGTCCGTCTACTACATTTTTTAGTGTATCTGATAATTCTAAATCCATATTAGGTATCAAGCATTACAGAGTGTTCTGTGCGAATTTTATCCTGAATTTTCATAAGAGCATGCAAGAGGGCATCGGGACGGGGAGGGCAGCCTGACACATATGCATCAACCGGCAAGAAATTATCACAACCTTGTACAACCCCATAACAGCGGTGCATTCCACCGGTTGAAGCACAAGCTCCCATGGCAATGCACCATTTGGGGTCAGGCATTTGATCCCAAATTCGCCGAATTGCATGGGCCATCTTATAGTTTACCCAGCCAGCCACAATCATTACATCACTTTGGCGGGGTGAAAAACGCATTACTTCTGAACCAAAGCGAGCCGCATCGTATTTAGGTCCGGCAAAAGCCATCATCTCGATGGCACAGCATGCCAAGCCCATAGGCATTGGCCAAGCGGCATTCGAGCGGGCCCAGTTTGTTAAAGCATCAACTTTTGTGGTGAAATAACCGTCACCAAGAGAACTTTCTATACCCATATATTCAGGCTTAATTAATTAAACATTCCTTGTTTCGCATCCCATTCGAGGGTGCCGACTTTTACGGTGTAAAGCAGACCTATAAAAAGTGTTATGATAAATATAACCATTGCTACGAGTGTTCCTAAACCGTAATCAAGATAACGAACAGCCCAGGGATATATAAAGACAACTTCAAGATCAAAAACAATAAATTCCATTGCCACCAAGTAAAAACTGATTGAATAACGGTCTCTTGCTTCTCCGACTGGATCCATCCCACTTTCATATGGATTGAGTTTGTTTGTGTTCGGACGGAAGGGGCCTAATAGCCGGGAAAGACTCATTAGTAAAATAGCCAATACAATGGCAATACCACCTAAAATGAGTATCGGGAGATAGTTATTTAGCATCAGTCAAAATCGGTTAAAATTGTTAGTCAGAAATTAGTGGCCAACGCCCATAATGTCAATAAAATAAGGTGGGGAATATAGGATTTCTGACGTTCAAAACACACTAAGTTTTCTAAGGTGTTGTTATTTAAAATAGATATAAACAGTAGTTTTGCTTGCTGTAAGCTATATGGCAACTAAGACTTCTAACAGGTGGAATGGATAAGAGCTCCAACGGCATAACTGTTGCGTAGCTCGTTGTACTTTTGTATTGCTTGTTCGGTTTGCTGTATATGGTATGAAACTTCTTGTTCGGATAGAAACTCTTCGGTTTCATCACACACCTGTAATCGTTTATTAAAACCTTGTGATAGAATCACCACTTCGGCATCATGTTCCAGTAATTCTTTTACATCTGCCGGTTGTATGCCAGGAGTGTGGTGGGTGCCGGTTTCATTCCAGTCCCACTCGCGGGAGCCGCCTGGAAATAATTTCGCATCTTTATAAGTAGTTCCGTTTTCCAAAGAGATTTTACCCCATTTGATTGAAGCAACTTTTGGAGATTGTACATCTATACTCATAATAATCGACGTTTTTTATAAAGAATCTATTTTTTGAACAAAAGTTTAATATTATACGTTTAATAATGGACCGTAAAAAGTTTACGGGTACATAAAAAATCAGTAAATTTAAATCCTTAATTTCAAAAGATAAGTATTATAGCTTTGGATAAGATAAAAATGGATATTTTAGGGCTCTCAACCAGTCCGAGTAGTGGAGGAGCCTATGCGTTGATATTAAATGAGGTCGAGGGCAATCGCCGCTTACCTATTATTATAGGTACATTTGAAGCACAGGCGATTGCACTGGAGTTGGAACATATCAAGCCACCGCGACCAATGACGCACGATCTTTTGAAAAACATGGTGCAGGCATTTGGAGCTAATATTAATCAGGTTTTTATAAATGACTTAAGCGAAGGGACCTTTTTCGCAAAGATTATTTATGAAGATAATGGTGAAGAGCGTGAACAGGATGCTCGCCCCAGTGATGCTATTGCTTTGGCTGTTCGTTTCGGTGCTTCGATTTATGTAAACAGTGAGGTTCTCGATGAGGCAGGCATTGTTTCCGAATCAGAGGGAGAGGGAGATATCACGGCAACATCCCCGGGAAAAGAATCCGGGGGAGAGATGAGCAAGCTTGAGAAACTTGAAAATGAGCTCCAAACCGCTATTGATACCGAAAATTATGAAAAAGCGGCCCGCTTGCGGGATGAAATTCAGAAGTTAAAAAGCTAAGGTCATTGCAGAAGAAAAATTATTCATTCCAACAGCTGCCGTTTTCCCAATTATTTCAAACTTATGTTTCTGATTTTCCGAAACTAAAATCCTTTTATCGGACGAATCCTTTTGATAAGGAAGCGATTCGAAAACATGTTCAGGATTTTAAGTTTAATAACGATCGCCAGCAACTCGTTAAAATACTTGAAGATTTTAACGCTTCCTACGATTTGGATGAACGGGCGCAAGAGAATATTCGGCGATTGGAAAATGAAGATACCTTGGCTATCGTTACTGGTCAGCAGATGGGTATCTATGGGGGACCTTTATATACAGTTTTAAAAACAATTAGTACCATCTATTTATCCCGAAAGATGGAGACATTTCTTGATCGGCCGGTTATTCCAATATTTTGGTTGGCTGATGAAGATCATGATTATGATGAAGTAAGCAAGTTAAATTTATTAAATAGAGATAAGCTTCATAGTTGCGCTTTACCATCGCGTTCTCAGCCGTTGCCGCCGGTTGCCAATATTACCCTTCCCGATGATGAACTGACCACTTTCAAAAAAGAGGTGCAATCCGCCCTTTTTGAGACCGATTTTTCATCCGATCTGTGGGAGCTACTGGATAACTGCTATGAATCGGGGAGAACTTTTGGGCAGGCGTTTGGCTACTTGATAAGCCGCCTCTTCTCAAAACATGGGGTGGTGTTGGCTGGCAGTAATCATCCGGAAATAAAATCGCTGGTTACAGATACGCTGAAGCGTTCGATTTCGGATGTGGAAGGGATAAAGGAATGCCTTAAAAAGAAAACCGAAGAAATACGGGAGGCTTTCCATCAGCAAGTAACCCTATATGATTCTAATCTTTTTTATTTGGCAGAAAACGGTCAGCGCATAAAAATTAACAGAACCGATAAAAATCACTGGTCAATCGAAAATGGATGGGAAAGGACGACCGATGAATTGCTTAGGGATATAGAAGAGCATCCCGAGCAGTATTCACCCAATGTCTTTCTGCGTCCCATTGTACAGGATAAGCTGCTCCCAACACTGGGCTATGTGGCGGGACCGGGAGAGATTGCATATTATGGTCAAATGAAAGGACTCTATTCCTGTTTTGACATGGGAATGCCAGTAATTTTCCCCCGGTTGAGTGCTACCATTATGGGTCCTGCGATAGATCGTATTTTTGGTGAGTTGCCTTTTGCATTCCATAACTATTCTCAGCGTATTGAAGATTTGGAATCGGCTTATGTGGAGCAGTCAGACCAAATAGATATTGAAGCCGTTTTTTCGGATTGGAAGGAGAAGGTCGAGGCAATAGCCGAACCCAAAAGAGAGGAAGTAACTGAAGTGGATTCCACCCTTGATGGCGCAGCAGGTAAAGCAACGGCCGTGTATTTTGGAGAGCTTGATAAGCTAAAAGGAAAAGTATACCGAGCGGTAAAGCAGCAGGATGAAACACAGTTAAAGCGTATCCGAAAAATACATAAACATCTTTTCCCTGAGGGAAATCTGCAGGAGCGATCCATAGCTGCTATTTATTTTATGAACAAGTTTGGTGTCGATATCTGGGATAAGCTGATTGCTCAGCTTGAAGATGATGAGGATTTTAGTAAGCATAAGTTGATTTATGTGTAGTGATAGCAACATGGATATTGGGGAGAGCAAGGAGGTTATCCGGGAAAAGCTTCGAAAAAAAAGAAGAGAGATATCAGGTAATGATTTTAGAAAATGGTCAGGCGCGATCATTTCAACGTTAAAGAAGCAAAGTGAGTATAAGTTTGCCAAGGTTATCCACGCCTACGTTTCCATGAATGACCGGCGTGAGGTCAATACCCATTCGTTAATCCGAGAGATATTGCACGAACCAAAGCAATTATTGGTAGTACCGGCCACTCAATTTGATTCTGGAACCCTGCGTCATTTTTACTTGGAGTCATTTAATGAACTGAAGCGGAATAAATGGGGCGTACTGGAACCGCAGGATGGAGAGGAGTGTCCGATTGAAAAAATAGAGTTAGTTATTGTTCCCATGGTAGGGGGAGATGAACGGGGATACCGCATCGGTTACGGAGGAGGATTCTACGATCAATTTTTGAGCAAAGTATCGTGCCCGACAATTGGGCTTTGTTTTGAACAAAACATGGTTGATAAATTACCTATTCAATTCTTTGACATAGGACTTGATAAGATAATTACAGAAAAAAGAATTATTAGAAGATAGCCTGGGTACTCTTTGATTTATTGTGGATCGTTGTAGATTAGATAAGATCATTTATCTATTTATATCCAGAGGAGAATTAATATAAGACTATAAATCAACAGGATGTTACGTCTAAAACAGTTAGTAAGTATCGCATTCTTTGTGCTGTTTGTTTGCTCAGCATGCAGCGCTCAGGACGTAACTCGTTCCTTTTCCGACAGATACTTCCTCTAATGTCCGTAACTTTATGGTATAAGCCCTTACATTTCCCGCCATATGGATTAATGAGAGCGTTAAACTAGAACCAATGATAGGATTTGTCTGAAGAGGTTTTTCGGGCGATACTTTAGCGTATATCGGCGGGTGGTTTAAGAATGCTTTACTATTTTAAGAAACAATCTCTTGGAGAGCAGCCTGTCAATTCAACTTACCTGGGATTGGGAGGAATGTCTAATGATCTGATGTTTGGTGGCCGACAATATGGTAACACTTCGGTTAGCGGTCTCATAGCCGGATATTCATTTGCCCTCAGTCCCACTATCCAATTATCTCCGGAGGTTATGGCTGGCATTGATAGAGAAAGTCAATTCCGGCCTGCATTTGGCGTATCAATGATAGTACGATTATTCCATTAAGATTTTCACATCTCACTTTTTTATTTTAAGTCTCTATCATTCCCATGTAACAAAGTTCCTGCATCCTCGTACTATAAAAAAAGGAGGTGAAAAACTATGACAGCAAAAACAAGACATCAATCAGCTACACAATCAATTGATCCCTTTATGGATATTGATGAGCGGAAACTGCATCAAACGATGGAGGATTTTCTCGAGGAAGAGGAAAAGGAAGAAACCAATATCTGGAATTTTGCCACTATCGCGGGACTTGCAATGTTTTTTGTGGGCATGCTTTATGTAATACAGCTAATTGGATTAAGCTGGGGGCCTGATCTTTCAGGGTTTATTAACGCTATGCCTCTTATTGGAGGAATATTAGTAACCTTCGTTGGTTTTGGTTATTTCGTTGGCGATCGGAAAAAGGTAAAACAGGCACAGAAAGAGAAAAAACGAAAGCAGAAGAGAGCTAAGGAGTACGATTTTAATTTTGAAAAAGAGGAAAAGAAAGACTTTACATTGGATAATGATTTAGGAGAAAAGAAGTCACAGAAAGAATATTCTGAGGATAAATATCGATTTGACCGGTATGCATTCCGGCAGTCCAAAAAATTATATAAATCACGCTCTGACAAAAAGATTGCTGGAGTATGTGGTGGACTGGCTAAGTACTTCGGAATTAGCAGCACGGTGGTGCGACTCCTTTTTGTTATTACGCTCTTTGCAGGATCCGGGATGTCATTTCTAATTTATATTGCTTTGGCCATAGTGCTGGATAAAGAACCACCTGAAATGGATAATCATTTCGATTTTTAAGCACTTGTCTACACCATTGAAATTTCTGATCTTAGGGTTTGCTAGGAGCATAACCATTTAAATAAGTCCAATTAGTAGGTGTTTATAACTTTTGAAGGAATAGACGGGAGCGGCAAGTCAACTCAGATAGCTAATTTAAAAAAAGCTTTTGAACGGGAGGGAGCAGAAGTGAATGTTTTTCGGGATCCCGGAGGAACAAAAGTCTCTGAAAAAGTTCGTGATATATTATTAAATCCGAATTTTGATATAGATCCTGTTACGGAGTTATTACTTTTTTCATCTGCACGATCCCAGTTAGTCGCAGAAAAAGTTTTGCCGGCCTTGGATGAAGGCTCCATCGTTATTTTAGACCGATTTTATGATTCTACCACCGCTTACCAGGGATATGGGAGAGCGTCCGTTTCTTTAGAAGAAATCCACCGTTTAAACAGTATTGCCAGCCACAAACGCGCACCGGACCTGACGATCTATATGAAGATTCCATTAGATGAAGCTAAAAAGAGGATGAAAGACAAGCAGAAAGATCGCATGGAACAGGCCGGAGATTCCTTTTTCGAAAAAGTAATTAAGGGATTTAACAACTTGTCTAAACAAGAGGAAAGGTTCTATACTGTGGATGCGACACAGCCCGCTCAACAGGTTGGGGAACAAATTTGGACCCATGTGGAAACGTACTTCAATAAGGGTAAAAATTGGTAGCATTTCCACAGCAAAAAGGGAGTGGGAAATGAAAAGAAGTATTAAGAAAAGAATAGAAAAAAATCAGTTTGAAATTGAGGCCTAAATTAATTGCTGATTAGGCAAAAAATGCGTAATTTTATTGCATTGTGGGTAAATCCTACTTACGAACTGGAAAAATCACTTTTTCATCGTTTTCAATTAGTAACTTTAACCAATTTCGAAGTATATAAATTATGGCGCACGAAAGAATTGATGTTGATCTGCCACTGGCCAAAGTCTACGAATACTTAAGTGATCCAACTTACTTTCCGCACTTCTTTGAACGTATCGATCATGTAAATAAAGTGAATTCTCAGACTTTTGAGTTTGCAACTCAAATGGGAGGAAAAGATTATCAATGGACAACTAATATCATTGACAATCTACGAAATACCCGATTCGCATGGATTACTATTAACGGCAATCTAAATCAGACCGGAACTATTCGGTTCACTCCTCTAGACAATGGAGAACGTACGCGCGTCGATTTTAGCCTGGATTACCGAACATTTTTTGGAGAGCCCGAAGAAGAACTAGCCGAATTTATTCAGGCGATCCCTGCACAAATGAAAAAAGATTTACAGCGGTTTAAGGAAGAAGCAGAAGCTAATACCTTTAAGGAAAAAGCGGATGCTACTCTTGATGAAATAGAAGCTGCTGATGAAGCGGAAGAAGAGGAAGCAGCCGCATAAGCGAAATTCTTTTCTAAATTGCAATGCGCACTTTTTTAGAGTGCGCATTTTTTTTGCCTGATAAACTCTTTTTATTCGTATGAATCTGACATCTTTCCTCAAGAGTCATGAGGTAAAACGTCCGCATTTTATTTTATTTGGAAATCCTGTTGAGCACAGTCTTTCTCCTTTGATGCATAACTTAGCTCTGGAATATTATGATATGGAGGAGCGCTATCATGCAGTAAAACTTCAAAATAATGAGTTGAGTATACTCGCCTCTTATCTGAATAAGGATACGTTGAAAGGAGCAAATGTAACCATTCCCTACAAACAGAGAATAGCCGAATATCTGGATAAGATTGATTCTGCTGCCCAAGCGGTAGGTGCAGTTAATACTATTGTAAAGAAGGACTACAAGCTTAAGGGGTATAATACGGATGTAAGTGGTTTTTTAGCTCCATTAGAAGAGTATCTGGATGATATTATGGGAGGGAGATCTATTATTTTTGGAACAGGCGGTGCCACAAGAGCTTTGGTCACGGCACTAAATCAAGCAGGAATGGAAGAGATATATCTGGTTTCCAGAAATCCTGCCAGAATTAATTCTTTTGACTCTTTTGAGAATGTGCAAGTAATTTCATATCCCGAGTGGAGCGCTTATGCCGAAGATGCCATTTTGGTTGTAAACGCCACCCCACTTGGAATGGAGCCACGAATTGAAGCTTCTCCAGTTGAAGAAGGAGAACAGCAATACCTACAGAATTCTATTTGTTATGATATTGTCTACAATCCGCTTAAAACAACCTTCCTAAAACAGGCAGAAACGGCAGGTGCAGAAACCATTGGGGGACTCGAAATGTTGATAGAACAGGGAAGTCGCTCATTTGAATATTGGACCGGCAATTCATTTCCACTGGAAATAATTCGAGAAAGGTTATATGGGGAATTCAAAGAGTGATTTTTCTTTCATTATTCCCGAGACCATAAAAAAAGATGGTGCGGTTGAGGCGTGGTTTACACTTAAAAATAGTGCGTATAAAGCTCCCAATAGTAATCTTGAAGGTCTTAATTTAGGTTTTAATACCTCGGATGATAAATCAGTAATTGAGAAAAACCGCTTAAAGTTACTTACTTCCTTATACATAGATGAGAAGTGGATTGCTTATGCCGACCAGGTTCACAGTAATCGCGTTCAGGTGGTAAGTGAAGGGGGAACATACAGTGCCACTGATGGCTTAGTTACAACATTGCCTGGCTTAACACTGGCCATACAGGTAGCGGATTGTGCTGCCGTACTGTTGTGGGACTCGGTGAATTATGTAGTTGGTGCTTTCCATGCAGGCTGGAGGGGAGCTGTTGCCGAAGTTGTGCCCAAAGGATTACAAATAATGCAACAAGAAGGAGCTGATGTTAAAGCACTAAAAGCGTTTATCAGTCCCTGTCTGTCTCTTGAAAATTTTGAGGTAGGGACTGAAGTGGCGGAACAATTTCCCACAGAATTCGTAGATTACAATCAATTTTCAAAACCCCATGTTGATTTGAAACGGTTTTTGGTACATCAGTTGGATAAGGAAGGAATGGAATCAGGGCAGATTGAAGTCCGTGAAGAGTGTACGGTCGACGATGCCAATCACTTTTATTCCTATCGCAGAGAAGGCAATGACAGTGGGCGTATGATGGGTCTTATTCGGTTAAAACGATAAAGGATATAGCATTTTGAGAGTATCTTACGCGCCTTCTTATTACGCACCCATTCCGGAAGATCATATTTTCCCTATGCGAAAATTTACAGGTTTGCATCAGTATCTGTTGGATAATGAGATTATCGCTTCTGACAATATTATCGCTCCATCTCCAGTGGATATGACCAACCTCCTTACGGTACATACCAATAATTATGCGGAGGGAATCCTGAAAGGAACGCTTGATCCCAAGAAAAGTCGGCGCTTGGGTTTGCCATGGTCCCGGAGATTGGCATTGCGTTCCCGACTGGCGGTACAGGGAACAATTAATGCTGCTATAATGGCTCTCGAGGATGGGATAGCTGGTAATTTAGCTGGAGGAACACATCATTCTATGCCTGATTTCGGCGAAGGATTTTGTGTGTTTAATGACGTTGCGGTAGCCATTAAGGTTTTGCAGCAGTCTATGTGGGCATCCAATATTTTAGTAATAGACTGTGATGTTCACCAGGGTAATGGAACCGCTGAAATATTTAAAAATAACGCAGAGGTATTTACTTTTTCTCTTCATGGGGCCAATAACTATCCGTTTAAAAAGCCGGCTTCGTCTTTGGATATAGGGCTACCGGATGGAACCGGAGACAAAGATTATCTTCAGGTTTTGGGAGAAGCTCTGGATATGATTTTTAATCAGTTTCATCCTGATTTAACATTTTATTTGGGGGGAATAGATCCTCTTGAAACCGACCAACTGGGTCGTTTATCGCTAAGTTTTGACGGATTAAAAACGCGTGACGAACTTGTTATCAGAAAAGTTAAAAGTCATGATGTGCCTTTGGTATTGTTGTTATCCGGGGGGTACGCCCCAACGTTAAGAGAGACCGTTATTGCACATGCACAGATGTTTAAGATGGCTCAAAAATATTGTTATTGAGATTGGAGTGAAGAAAGCGGTTATTAAGATGCAGATTTGATTCCGACTTGTATCTGTTTTTCTCTATTTTCTAACGTTTTTCTAACTGAATTGAAAAGTCATTGAATCCCAAAAACATTGTCATACTTGGCTCTACCGGTTCCGTCGGTATGCAGGCGCTGGATATCATCCGCGAGCATCCCGATAGGTTTAAACTGTTGGCTCTAAGTTGTAACAACAGTTGGAAAGAGATGGCTAAGCAAGTAAAAGAGTTTGAGCCTGAATTTTGCCTTATTGTTAATCAAAAACATTTTTCTGTACTAAAAGAGGCAATATCTGATACCGATACCACGCTATTAAGCGGTAAAGGTGAACTGTTGAAACTTGCTTCTTTGGAAAAAGCTGATATCGTGTTAAACAGTTTGGTTGGGTATGCGGGATTCGAACCAACCCTCCAAGCCCTAAAAGCAGGAAATAAAGTAGCGCTTGCCAATAAAGAATCATTGGTTGTGGGAGGAGCTTTAATAAGAAAAATCATAGGGGAAAAGAAGGATCAACTTATTCCTGTGGACTCCGAACACAGTGCGATGCTGCAGTGTCTGCTAGGAGAGCCTATAGATGAAGTGGAGAAGCTGATTATTACCGCCAGCGGGGGACCATTTCGCACCTGGAGTAAGGAACAGATGGAAGGTATTACAGTTGATGATGCCCTTAATCATCCTAACTGGTCAATGGGAGCTAAGATAACTGTTGATTCCGCTACAATGATGAACAAGGGACTGGAAATTATCGAGGCGCATTGGCTGTTTGATATACCGTATGAACGGATTGAGGCCGTGGTACATCCAGAAAGCATAGTACATTCGGTTGTTACCTTTAATGATGGTTCAAGTAAGGCACAACTCGGGCCTCCAACGATGAAAGTGCCTATCATGTATGCATTTACGTATCCCGCTCGGGAAGAACTGCGGGTCCCTCGACTTGATTGGGGTGAGGCTTTTCAACTCAATTTTGAACCCGTGGATTACGATCGTTTCCCCTGTTTGAGATTAGCACTTGAAGCAGGCCGTGACGGGGGATTAGCCCCGGCTATTTTAAATGCGGCAAATGAAGTTGCGGTAAGCCGCTTTCTCAAGGAGGAAATTTCGTATATTCAAATAGCAGATATTATAGAATTATCCCTTGTACGACTCAACAATTCCGGACCTCTTACGTTAGAGTCCTTAATGAAAATTGATAAAGAAGCCAGAAAATTGGCTTTAACCATTTAAACAGTACATATACAATTCATGGAATGGATTTTAGGTTTATTATCAACACTTGCAATTTTTGCTGCAGCTCTTCTTATTTTGGTATTTTTTCATGAGCTGGGACATTTTTTAGCAGCGAAGTTTTTTGGGATGCGTGTTGAACGTTTCTCCTTGGGATTTCCTCCCCGTATTTTTGGGTTTAAAAAAGGGGGAACTGACTATTGCATCGGTGCGACTCCATTGGGAGGATATGTAAAAATATCCGGAATGATTGATGAGAGCATGGATACTGATCACCTTGATGAGGAGCCTAAACCTTGGGAATTTCGCAGCAAACCAGTATGGCAGCGTATTGTCGTTATTACGGCAGGCGTCATTTTTAACATGATTTTGGCTGCAATTATATATGGTGGATTAGCATTCAGTAATGGAGAAACCAAGGTTCAGCTTGATAGCGTCAATGAAATTTATGTAGCTGAAGGTTCTCTGGCATCGCAGGTAGGATTTCAGACAGGTGACAGGTTGGTAGGAGTGAATGGAGAGAGAGTATCATATTTCAATGATCTTATTACCCCTGAAGTCATGACTTCTTCAACCCTCCAATATATTGTGGAGCGGGATGGACGGGAAGCAACGGTAACAGTGGCAGATAGCCTGCTCGACGAGATCGGTCAACAGGGTTTAATAAGTCTGGCTAATGCCCTGCCGAGTAAAATCAGTGATGTGCAGTCTGGAAGTCCCGCTGAAAAAGTGGGTTTGAAGCCTGGGGATGAAATTACCTCCATTAATAATCAGTCGGTCGAGTATTGGGTACAGGCCGTTGAGCTTATAAGCTCAACAGAAGATTCTATATCATTGACGATTAACAGGCAAAACGAAGAGTTATCGTACAAGCTAACTACTGATGCCAATAATAAACTCGGTATTTATGCGCCTAATCCAGATAGTCTTTTTGCCGTTGAGCGATTCGAATATGGTTTTTTAGAGTCAATGGGGATAGGTGTTCAGCGCTCCAATTCAACGGTGGTAGGCATTGTTCAGGGATTCAGTAAAATGTTTTCCGGCGACATAGCCGTACGTGAAAGCCTTGGGGGACCAGTTGCAATAGCAAGTATTACAAAGGATGCTACCGATAGAGGGGGTTGGGCTGGTTTCTGGAATATTACCGCTTTTCTCAGTGTCACTTTAGCTATAATGAATATTCTTCCCATTCCAGTACTCGATGGGGGACATCTGATGTTCCTTATTTATGAAGGAGTTACTCGTCGCGAACCTTCGCCTAAAGTCCGTATGTGGCTTCAACAGATTGGGTTTCTGCTTATTATTGCTCTCTTCATTTTTGTCACGTTTAATGATATAATCCGGCAGTTCGGCTAATTTTTTATGTTTGCACGCGAGGGATATTTAACCATATTTATAGCGGTACTCTTTGCATTGCTGCTAAGTGTGGGAGCGCATTATTTGGATCATTGGTTTTCGTATGTTATCTATACTGCCGCTGGTTTACTGGTTGCCTTTATTCTCTTTTTTTTCCGTGATCCTGATCGTGAAATTACAGAGGGTGAAAATCTGGTTATTTCTCCCGCTGACGGAAAGGTGGTACTTATACAGGACGTTGAAGAAGATCGATACATAGAAGGACCGGCGAAGCAAATTAGTATCTTTCTTTCTCCTTTGGATGTTCATGTCAACCGCGTACCTGTTAGTGGAAAGCTGGAATATTTGGAATATCATCCCGGGCAATATTTAATGGCTTGGGATCATCGAGCCTCCGAGCTAAATGAGCGGGCAGACTTTGGAGTACGTCATAAAAGCGGTGCAAAAATATTTTTCAAGCAGATAACCGGTTTTATGGCTCGTCGAATTGTTTATCATATTAAACAGGGCGAAGAGATAAATGCAGGTGAAAGATTTGGGATGATGAAATTTGGATCCAGAATGGATATACTTGTCCCCGCCGGTGTGGAGGTCAATATTTCAGAAGGTGACCGGGCAGTGGCTGGCAAAACAATTTTAGCTACGATTAATTTGTGAAATGAAATATCCAATACAAAAGTGGAAACGGTTTCGACGGCGAAGAAAACAAAAAAAGAAAAAAGGGCCTCGGAAGCAGATTCCACGGATTGTAGTTCCCAGTTTTTTTACGCTCATGAACCTCTTTTGTGGTTTTTTGGCGATTATCAGCATTTCTGAAGGGCGATTATTTTTTGGTGCGTGGCTTATTGTAATTGCAGGATTATTTGATGCGCTGGATGGATTTATGGCTCGCCTATCCAACGCTACTAGTCAATTTGGTATTGAACTTGATTCTATCAGCGATGTAGTTTCATTTGGCGTGGCACCCGGTTTTTTACTCTATACATTTGGACTGTCGGAAATGCCCTTTGTCGGAATTATTTTAAGTGCGCTTCCTCCACTTTGCGGGGCTGTTCGGCTTGCTAGATATAATGTGGATGCCCAGGAAAGTCGAACCGATTTTTTTAAAGGCCTTCCGATACCGGCTCAAGCTATTATGATTGCTGCTTTTTATCTTACTTTCTACAATCAACCGGATTTATTTTTAGATTTAAAGTATGGTATTAACTCGGTTTTAGTACCCCTTATTATTCTGTTATCATTTTTAATGGTTAGCACTATTCCATTTGATAAAATTCCAAGCTTTGACAAACAATCCATAAAAAAACATAAAGGGAAATTGGCCCTTTTTCTTTTTTACGGTGTTGTTATTCTTTTATTACAGGAAGTGGGACTGATGATTGTATTCTCGGCCTTCATTGTAAAGGGATTGATTATCGGAGGAGTTGTATTCTATAAGGAAGCTTTCCAGAATGGAGATTATTAACCAGTCAGTACTAAATTAAATTTAAAATAGAGTAACGATCTTTTTTGCTTTTAGTAAAGCAGGCTATTATCTTCAACTCGTCGTGAAAAAATCTGTCCAAAATAGCATTAATTGGTGGTGGCCTGTAGTGAAAGAAATACAGGCAGTGGCTAAGCTATAAATTAGATTTTATTTAAAGTTTTTCGAAAACCCACTGCAGGAAACTGGAGTGGGTTTTTTTATTAATAGAGTGTTTTATTCAGAGGAATATCATTTATGAAATTTGAAAAATTTGAAAAATTATCTGGAAAATATACGGCTTTACCGGTTTACCGGCGGTTAATGGCTGATGTGATGACTCCTGTATCTTTATTCCTGAAGCTTAGGGAAGAGGCCAAAAATCCCTTTCTACTGGAATCGGTTGAAGGAGGGGAGCAGCTAGCGAGATACTCCTTCCTGGGTCGAAATCCATATCAGGTCTTGCGGTATGAAAAAGATGAAGTGACACTTCAAAAAGAAGGTAAAGCAGAGCAACTTGACAAAACCTATTTTGAGGCCTTAAAAGAATTAACAACTTGTCATACTGAGCCTGAAATTCCCGAACTTCCCCGGCTAACAGGCGGAGCCGTAGGTTTTTCTTCTTATGATACCGTACGGGAAATAGAACACCTTCCTAATACTCCACCTTCAGAAATGGAAATCCCGGAAGCAATATGGGCTTTTTACGACGAGGTGTTCGCCTTTGATCATGTCAAGCAGCAGATTATTATCATCAAAACTGTTTTTATAGATGATACAGCAGAGGTTGACGTCAAGCAGCGCTATGAACAGGCACAGAAGAGATTGGATGAGTTGGAAGAGCTTGTTTATCAGCCCTTACCTGAAACGAACTCTTTTTCCATCAATCCTGAAAACCTGACGAGCAATATTGCCCGGGATGACTTTGAAGATATGGTTAAACGTGCCAAGGAGTATATCTATGAAGGAGATATTTTTCAGGTAGTCTTGTCCCAACGCTTTGAAACGGATTTTGAAGGGGATCGCTTTATGCTTTACCGGGCGCTGCGGATGGTAAACCCTTCGCCCTATCTCTTTTATCTGGATTTTGAAGATTTTGCTCTTGTTGGTTCTTCTCCGGAAGTTTTGGTACGCGTCCAGGATGAAACAGCGCAGCTGCTGCCCATTGCGGGTACGCGTCCAAGGGGAGAGACCGATGAAGAGGATCTAGCTTTGGAAAAGGATCTAAAGAACGATCCCAAGGAGATTGCCGAACACGTGATGTTAGTGGATCTCGGACGTAATGATTTGTCTCGAGTTTGCCAGCCGGGAACGGTACGACCCGTCCGTGAGCAGGTTATTGAGCGTTATTCCCATGTTATGCACATTGTATCGGATGTTAAGGGACAACTTGCAGAGCATCAGACAGCGGTTGATGCTTTAATGCAATGCTTTCCGGCCGGAACCGTAAGCGGAGCCCCGAAAATCCGGGCAATGGAAATAATTGATGAGCTGGAACCGACCAAAAGAGGTCCCTATGCAGGAGCAGTAGGATATTTTGATTTTTCTGGTAATATGGATACCTGTATAGTTATTCGTACAATGCTAGTAACGGATTCTAATGTTTATATACAGGCAGGGGCAGGGATTGTAGCTGACAGTGATCCCGAGAAGGAGTATATAGAAACTAAGGATAAAGCCGGGGCACTTGTTGAAGCGCTGAGTGTTGCATTAACAATTACCGGTGGTGAATAATTATTGAACAGAAATAAATAGCAACTTTAAAACCGATAACGATCAAATGAAGACGATTTTATCCGGTATCCAATCATCCGGTAAACTACATTTAGGAAACTATTTTGGAGCACTTCGCCAGCATATTCAAATGCAGGAACAGGGGGATGCATTTTATTTTATTGCCAATTATCATTCTCTGACCTCTATTAATGATGGCGAACAAATACGCCAGAATACTATCGATGTAGCCCTGGATTATTTGGCACTGGGACTGGATCCCGAAAAATGTACATTTTTTGTTCAAAGCGATGTACCACAAGTTGCCGAGTTGGCCTGGATTTTAGGCACTTTTTGTCCGGTAAGCTTAATGGAGAAAGGGGTGGCTTATAAAGATAAAGTGGGACAGGGTTTGAGCCCGAATATCGGTTTATTTACTTATCCAATTCTGCAAGCGGCGGATATTCTGATCTATCATTCCGATCTGGTACCGGTGGGACAAGATCAAAAACAGAATATTGAAATTTGTCGTGATTTGGCCGGAAAATTCAATCATAATTATGGTGATGAATATCTTAAACTTCCGGAAGAGCATATTGTTGAATCCGTAGCCATTGTGCCGGGAATAGATGGACGAAAGATGAGTAAATCCTATGGAAATACGATTAATATTTTTGATGAGGGTAAAAACCTGAAAAAGAAGGTAATGTCCATTAAAACAGACTCTACGCCCCTGAATGAACCAAAAGATCCTGAGAACTGCAATGTATTCGCTCTTATAAAACTTTTTGCGGATGAGGAGAAGCAGAAGGAAATAGCCGAAAAATATCGCGAGGGAGGATATGGATACGGCCATGCCAAGAAGAAGCTTTTGGCAATGATCGAAGAATACTTTGCCGAAGCGCGTGAGCGAAGAAAAGAATTGTCCCAGGATCTGGATCGGGTTCACGATATTTTACAAGAAGGCGGCGAGAAAGCTCGAGAACGGGCTGAAACCGTAATGGGGCCGATCCGGGAAGTAACCGGATTATTTAAATCCCATCAATATTCACTGAAAAGCTAAAGAGTTTGATCCCATGATCTTAATCATTGATAACTACGATTCCTTTACCTACAATTTGGTCGATATTGTAGCCCAGGAAACTGATAATTATGAAGTCGTTCGTAACGATGCGCTCTCAGTGGATGAAGTAAGGGCATTAAATCCTTCTGGAATCTTAATTTCTCCGGGCCCGGGGCGTCCGGCTGATGCCGGGATCACAGAACTCGTTATTGAGGAATTGGGCCATAAGGTACCAATTTTGGGAGTTTGTCTGGGACTCCAGGCTATAGGTGAGGTGTTTGGAGGTCGTGTTATTCATGCACCCAAATTGATGCATGGAAAAACTTCTCCTATTACGCACGACGGCAAATCTATTTTCCGGGATATTCCCGATAATTTTATTGCCACTCGCTATCACTCATTGATACTTGATCCGGATCAAATACCGGATGTACTGGAAATTACTGCGCGAAGTGACGAGGGAGTGCTAATGGGAATTCGACATAAAGAATTTCCGATCGAAGGAATCCAATTTCATCCGGAAAGTGTGCTTACCGTTGAGGGGCCGACTATCGTTAAGAATTGGTATCGACAGACGATGAAACATAATTTAGTATAAAATTAATTTATATAATAGTTTTAAT